>JAGRAG010000254.1 GCA_020435025.1 Bdellovibrionales bacterium
TATAAAAAGATTCGAAACCAAAAGTCCGTACAGTGTTGCAACCAGGGCAATGGCCATCTTGTAACCTGTCTGTTGCGGCGACAAACCCAAAGAAACCCCTTTCATTAATTCAACCAGTCCGAATACAGTACCCGTTAATCCAAATGCTGGCGGATATTTTGCCAGTGAACGAATCGCATTCGCAATACTTTCATTTTGATTAGCAAATGTGTGAATTCTCTCCGACAAGATCGCTTCAATCTTTTCTGAGCTAAACCCTAAATGAATGAGCTCAAATCCTTCATTTAAAATACGATGATGAAACTTATCAGGCCCCTTGACGGCTCCACGGTCCCCTTGAAGATGAGCCGACATCCTTTGTAAGCAGTGCTCGACAAAGTGAGACTCCTTCTGACCAAAGTGAAACAACAATTTGCCAAAGTAAGAAAACAATGTTCGATACTGACTCCATGGCAACGTAATAACAGAGACCGCAAGCGTTCCACCCCAAACAATACTAAAAGCAACAAAATCAAAAAATTGATCAGCACCTTGATTCAAATGATCCATAGCTAAGAACAAAGAAAGAGTTGCTATGCCAAGGCCAACTAAATAATTCATTGAGACTCTCCACTCGGCATTCTAAGTGATTTTAGCTTATTGACCATCCTCTGAGTTTCTATGCTATTTTGATTGAGCTCAAGGGATCTCGTATAGGAATCCAATGCTTGCGACAATTTCTGATTGAGATAGTACACATTTCCTAAAAGATCGTGCAGAGTGCTGATATCTGGATTTTCACTAATTAGATTTTCCAAAAGAGATTCCGCCTTTTCGAATTTCTTTTGCTGTATAAGAAACATGACTTGCGCTACATTGCGGGTCACTTTTTCTAAATTCTGAACCTGCTGTTCGCAAGAAAGCGTTTCCTCTTTTTGCAATTGAACAGATAAATCTACATACTCGGAAAATAACATGTGCGGGACATAGTAAGACTCTGGTTTATACCCCTCTTTCTCTAGTCGAATCTCCAACTGCGACTCACCTGTGGGATTTAAGAACTTAGTAGGTACATTGAGCGGAGTCATACCGACCTTCGTTTTCTGCTTATTGCCCTTAACGACATAAATCGTGGCGCCTTCAGGGTTTGAGCGCAAATTCGTGTAACCATTGGCACAGCCAAAGACGGAAATCGAAATTAAAATGAGTGTTGAAAGTACAAAATATTTCACAGTTCCTATTCCTCTAGAATTCTTATCGAAATCTTAAGGCAATAAGTTGATGAAACCTGGACGTTAGACGTATGGATTTTATGAGTCTAAGAACAAAACTAGACATTCAGAGAGCAAAGTTGAGTAACAAGAATCCGCTAATTACCACCACTTTTTCACCATGCGAATAATATGGTTATTGCGATCGGCGATATACAAGTTTCCTTGAGAATCAAAAGTGAGACCATAAGGGGTCCATAAGGTACTCGATGTCGCAGGAACGCCTTCTTGTTCAACATTAGATTGATTGCCCGCTTTCGTTTGATCGCCATCGGGCCGTCCAGCTAACATAGTAATGGCTGGAATAGGATTGTCCCTGTTTTTACACTGAACATTGTGAGCACCACTCCAGCCATTGCTATTGTGCCCGCTGGTGTAGCAAACTTGGTTGTCAAAAGCGGCCACTCCATATCCATAGCCATCGCCACTAAAAATAGACCCAATTTGCCCTGTGCTAATGGTGATCCCAGAAATTGATACGTCGGCTCCAGAGAGATTCACATATTTGATTTTATTTGTTCCTTGATTGGTTTGGTCTGCAATAAATAAATTTGTAGGATGTCTTGGGTCCATAATGATCGAAGACGGATTTCTTAAACGTACCGAAGTATTGGTCGCAAGTCCATTGACATCTCCAGCAGAACCACATGTTCCTATATATTGAGAAACCACTCCCGAGGGATCGACTTTTACGATGCAGTGATCGTTATATAATGAAATATACAAATTTGTTCCATCAGAAGCAATGCCTTCAGGCTGAGCCAAACGAGCTGCCGTAGCCGGTCCCATATCCCCAGAGTAGGAGTTACAGCCCAATATATAATTGCCGGCAATCGTGCTCACTCGCCCACCAGAAATGGTCGTATTAAATAATGTGGAAGCCGCTCCACTACGGTTGTAGGCTCGAACCAAACAATTTCTATTCACTCCGTTGCCACCTTGTTTATCTGCAAATAACAGAGCGTTCCCATGAAGAACCAAACCGTGAGCTCCTTGAATATTTACATTTAAGGGGTCTTCATCTTCAATGTTGCCGGCACCAGAATTTCCTCTGCCCACAATGGTATTTTCTTCTCCCGTAGTCAAATTAACCGAACGAATTCTTTGGTTGCTGGAATCAGAGAAAACAATCGAATTATTAACACTATCAAATAAAATTTTTGTAGGATTATTCATTTTAACGGAAGAAGCTGGAGAATTGGAGCCACCATTAAATCCATATTTCTCTCCACCTCCAGCCAGAGTTGTTAAAGCTCCATCAGCCACAGAAATGTCTAGTTGACGAATTCGAAAGTTAAGACGGTCTGCTATGATCACCTTTGTACCAGAAGCGTCTACAGTGACTCCCCAGGGTTCATTGGTTGCATTGTTTTTTGCTGGACCTGACTCTCCCCCGTAACCTGCGGTAGTGGTCGAATTCCACACAAAGTCGCCTTGATAGGAGGCAACCAACTGGCCTCCAATAGTGATATCACTTGAATGATTATTAACATAGGTGATCCGATCATGATTTCGATTTGTTACAAACCATCCGTAAACATTCACTCCATCGGATAAGACACTAAGTCCTCTGGGCTGATAAAGCTGCAGGCTCGCATAGGTGCCAGTATTTGAATTGCAGGACCCTCCGTTTGTGATCGTTTTTACTTGACCAGAGTTTACGACCACAGTTCCGTTCATATAACTATAGTTACTTCCAGTATTATTTATAACACGTAGATGACATTTGCCACCGTAATCCGTGTAATATACAACTCCATTTGAATCGATAGACATCGCATAAGGATTGACTCCGCGAGCCGTTCCAATGGCACCATCATCCGAAGTTGTTCCTCCTCCTGCATTTCGATTGGTTGTCCCAATCATGTAGTGGCCCGTCCAGTTGGCTGAATCTGCATCTGAAACATCAAACATCTTGACTTGATGGCCTCCATAAACGGCAACATACAGATACTTTCGAGTCGGATCGTAAACAATATTTGCCGGATTTTGACATTTGTGAGTCGAGGCCAATCCACCATCATTGCCGCCCGGATCATTTCCGCTTCCACTACACACATCGTGGTGAACCATACCTGAACTATCCACACGAACGACAGTATGATCGCTATAAAGTGAGACAAACAAATTTTCTCGAGCGGCATCCCAAGCCACCCCATAGGGGTTTCTAAGTTTATAACTATTATTAGATGCCCCGCTAGGTCCCACTCCAGTGGACCCATTCCCGATAATGGCGACAATTTGACCAGCCGCTATCGTTTTTCCCAATCGAGTGATACTTGAACCAGAGCGATTGTAAAACCAAACAACATGATTTTCATCATCAGTGATAAAAAGATTTCCGGAGCCATCATCGATCACATCTGTCGGTCTCATCTTTACTTTTGTTCCATCTACGGACGGATAGAGCCCCTCTCCATAACCAGGTTTTCCGATAATGGTACAGATCTCACCGGATGAGAGCCCATTACATGCATCACTAAAATAATTGACATTCACATTCCATGACTGCTGAGCCGTTTCTGTTCCATCAGTTGCTGAAACTAAAATCACATGGTTTCCAACTAAAGCCGACGAAGGTGAAAACACAGCCTGGTGTCCCGATGGAGTTGCTGAAGCAGCTAAACTGGAATGAGGATTCCCATCCAGATACCAACTGTAGGTGATGGCATCGCCATTCCCATCGCTGGCATCAATGGCAAATGTCTTAAAACTTTGATAGTTTAATTTTGTAGTCACCCCTGGATTAGGGCTTGGATTTGTAAAAACGGGGGGCGCATTTCTTTTTACTTGAAAGTCATGAGTGTCCGAGCTATCAGCATCTGACACCACGGCAGTGAGAATGTGATTTCCTACAGACAGACTTGCTGCTGAAACCGTAATAAACGCGCTGTTTTCCCCGGGAATCGTCGTGCCATCTACTTTCCAAGAATAAGATAAAGGGGCTTTTCCAGAAGCACTTATTGAAAATAACTGACTCCCGGCACTGGGAATGATGATTGGAGATGTTGCTGGAGTGAAAGAATCAATATTTGCCACAGTTGGATTGTTCACGGTAATAGCCCAAGACGTAGAAACTTTGTCATATCCATCACTCACTTCAACAGATACTGTATTGGATCCCGCGACCGAACAAGGAGGCGAAAAAGAATTTGTCGAGGTTCCACCTGTTCCTGAAATCGAAAAATAAGTCGCATGAGGAGCTCCATTTAAAAGCCACGTAAAAGTCAATCCATCTGAATTGACATCCGACGCGCTGACCGTCATGGCTAATGTGCCCGACCCGCATGATAGTGTATTTCCCGTGCTTGACGGTGTCGCTGCATCAATAACCGGTGGAGTGTTTTTTTCAATTGCAAAAATTTTGCTATCTTCTGACTGCGAATTGCTAGCGATAACCTCTAGCGTACTTGTTCCCGCAGGAGCTATGGCTCCGGAAAGGTCAAGGAATGGGTCGGTTCCCGTTGAAAGGGTGCTGCCGTTGAGTTTCCAAACATACTCGACATCTCCTGAATGACTATTGACACTCACAACATAGGTCGTAACAGAAGAATTTGTAATTCGCACGGGATTTGTCGTTGGAGAGAAAGAGACCACTTTCACATCCTGTGTCTTAGTTCCAGTTTCATCTTGAGGACTATCTAAGAAAGAAAACTGCCCTTCATCACTACTTTTACATCCGCCGAGCCAAAGCGAAAAAAGTGACAAAACGATAACTAAACAAAAACTTAATTTATTCCGTTTCAAACTGAATCCTTAACCTTGCTTAAGTTCTTAATACTTATCGGCTTAACTCAAAGTTAAGGTAAGAATCTTATCCAATTTTATGAGTAAAATTGAGACTATGATTTGTATTTAATAAATTCGTATCATTTTGAAATGAAAACTGCTTGATCGATCTAAAGGAATGTTTCATTCCAGAACAACCTCTGCTCCAGGGAGAAGACGAGTCTCATCCTAGTCGAATGTTCCATATCCACATAGACATCACTTAATAATCATCCAAATAGGGTTACACGATATGAGACTGCTATCTTAACTCTTCTAGTCGATGAGATACCTTTTAGTTACGAAACGTATCCAGGTCCTCTACCCGCAGTGATGGTTGAACATTCATCTCTTCCAGTGAGGATATGATCAGCTGGATCTGTTCTGGATGATTATAAAAGTAGCGCGCCAAAGTTGGCTCAACAACAGAGCGGGCAAATTCACCATCAAACTGACTCACAAGACCTAGGCTTCGTCCCCAAGACTCAGTACTAAAAGACCAATTTTTAACCTTTACGTTTTTTGAATCTTCATAACCAAAAACCGATAGGGCCACAATTTTTCTGATTTCAATATCTACAAACAAAGTACCTACAACTTCTAAGGTTCCTTGTTGAGCGCCATTTTTATAGTATCGAAGGTCTGTTACAAAATTAACACCAATGAGCTTCCGGTCATGCCCAACAACATAGGAAGGACTTGTGCTGTCTAAATCTGTATGTCGAACAATCAACCAGTTGAGAGATTGTGGACGGATGTCTTTAGATACTTTTCCCCAGTCAATGGCATCTAAATAATAAGATTTTCGAGTCACCACATTGGGACGCCCTTCTTGTCCTTCTTTGTAGCTGATAATCTCGACATCCTGGTTTTGAATCCGAACATATCGTGGGTTGCTCACACGCAAATCATTGTGGTCGATCTGTTCCCCATCTAGCAGTTCTACACTCCCGGCCTCGGCTCCTAAAAGCTGAATTCCTTGAAAAAATCGATCTTCAACCTGAGCCTGCTCTGCAAAACTTGGGATAGTTAGAAAAATGGAAACCAGCAAAACACTTAGAAAGCGCATATCTACTCCTAAAACCTCATATTTTTAAAACGTTGAGATTATATTATAAAAATAGAATAAATGGCTACATCCTCAGAAAGATTCCTCCCTGAACAGACTTTGTTTTAAAAAGTTTGGAAATGGTTTCAAAAAGCCATGAAGATGACTATAAGTTCAACACACCTATGAGCGTGCTTCCAATGCCGACAATAGCTTTTTATAAATCCCATCAAAGGATCCATTGCTCATAATCAGTATTGTATCACCGGTAACGGCCGCCGATACCAACCGTTTGACAATATCATCCACAGAAATAAACGCTGTAGCGCGACCACCCGCTTTTTGAATGTCCTGCACCAACTCCTCCGTGGACATTCGTTCTTTGTCAGAGATTCTAGACTGATCATATGGCTTCATTACCAAAGCTTCATCGGCACCTTTAAAGGCCTCCACATACTGTTTTTGAAAAATACGTCTACGACTCGTTGCCGAACGGGGTTCAAATACAGCAAATAACTTTCCGTCAGTCATTTTTTTAATTGCACTCACCGTCAAACTGACCGCCGTCGGATGATGTGCGAAATCTTCAATGACTTTAATTCCCTGTGGCTCACCCAAAATTTCTTGTCGCCTTTTGACCCCTTTAAACTCGGCCAGCGCTTGTAAGATAGATCTCCTATCCCAACCCAATTCACTTGCTAAGGCAAAAGCGGCTAATGCATTCAAAGTATTGTGATCCCCAAAAGACTTTATTGCGATCTCTCCTACATTCTTTCCATCATGAAAAACGGAGAACTGGTTTCGACCTACGAGTAGCTCTTGCGGACCGGCTTGATAATCACCAGAACGCAGTCCGTAACGAATCACACGACAGCGACACTCTTTTAAAACTTCTTCGACATTTGGATCATCACCGTGAGCTACGATCAATCCCTCTTCCGGTACTAAACGGACAAGACTTCGAAAGGCCTCTTTGATCTGTTCTAGATCTTGGTAAATGTCTGCATGATCAAATTCAATGCTAGTGACAACGACAAACTTAGGACGGTAGTGAATGAACTTTGGAACCTTATCAAAAAAGGCCGTGTCATATTCATCCCCTTCGATCACAAACCATTGATCTTCTGGAACTCGGAAGGAATTTTCAAAATTCCCAGGTATCCCGCCAATGAGAAATCCTGGCTTTTTGTTACACTTTTCAGCAATCCAAGCCATCATCGATGTTGTTGTCGTCTTCCCATGAGTTCCACTGATCACAATCGAATTACGATCTTCAATGACAAACTCACCAATGGCTTTCGGCAAACTGGTATAAGCAATATCCGACGCCATTAAGGCCACCGCTTCCTCGTGATTTCTAGTAATCACATTGCCTACAACGACCAAGTCTGGTGCTGGAGTGAGATTTTCTTTTTTATAGCCCTCCATAATGGGGATTCCGAGATTCTCTAGTTGGGTCGACATTGGCGGATAAACGTTCTGATCACTGCCCGTCACTTTATGCCCCATCTCTTTAAATAGCCCAGCTAAAGAAGCCATGGCCGTTCCACAAATTCCCATTAAATGAATATGACTTGGCACTTTGAGTTTCATACTCCGATCCTATAACGAATCCCAATAGGTGACTAGAATTATTAAAATCCCGTGATGCACTACGCACCAGACTTGAATACTCTATACGACTTCAAAACTGAATCCTTGAATGACATATGAATTCCTGCCGAAGTTTTAGAGGATTTGAACGATCCAATCATGAATCAACGGTCGCAAAGCTACGAATTTTTGGTTCTTCCTGGAGGGATGAACTCGATTTGATAAAATCACTATCATCAAATCCTTTTGTGGATCCCACCAAAAAGATGTTCCCGTAAATCCCGTATGACCCACGGAACTTGCCGAAAAGTGCTTTCCCGCACTGGACTGCGAACGACTCGGCTTCATAAAACCGTAACCCCAATCCCCTACAGTTACGGGAAGAGAGCGCCGACAATAGGCGCGAACTATGGAGGACGGAGCCAATCCTTTGCCCCGTTCATAATAAGAACGACGCAATTCCCGTCCCCATCGAGACACATCATGAATGGATCCAAAAAGTCCTGCGTGCGAACTGACCCCTAATAAGGACCAGGTATTGTCATCGTGGACTTCTCCCTGTAAGACCTTTTTTCTCCAGGGACATTTTTCTGTCGGTGCATAACGGTTTTTGGAAAATTTTGGTTTATTGTTCACACAAAAATGGAGGGTTTCCAAATGATGATCCTCTTGGATCCCTTCCCAAATTTTAACAAGCTCCTTTTCATACAACGCTTCCAAGTAATAACCCAAAACTAGAAAATCCAAATCTGAATAGACGGC
>JAGRAG010000255.1 GCA_020435025.1 Bdellovibrionales bacterium
TTTCAATATATCTGCACATAGCAGGGCCAATTCTTCCCTGCAAGTGGTTAAATCCTCATCTCGGTGTTTTCAGTATTTTTATAATTTATAGAATGCTGAAAACGGTTTTAAGTATAACGCTCAATAATTTCGTCTAGTGGTAAGCAATTTCTTCTCACTAACACTAAATAAAAATCATGTAATTTTTTGCTATATTTACATTCACTTTAAGGCCACCACTTTGGAAGGACAGCCGGTACCGCCTTTTTATATGTAATGTATTCTGGTCCGAAAACTTCTTGAAGATATTGAGACTCACGACTCGCCAGTACGGCATTAAAGGTCATAGCAAACAACAGGCACACAGAAGTCAAAACGAATAGAGGGCCTCCCCATTCGCTAAACAGTTTCTCAAAGCGGAAGAGAATAACTCCTGCCGCGCCAATCTCCACACAGTAAACTCCCAAATACAATGGATGGCGGACTTTGGAATAAATACCTCCTGTTACTAACTTCGGTGTCTTTAGTGCATACCCTGTCCAGGTGAAAGCTCCCGATGCATTAAGTTTTCTCTGGGCCACGGCAACGATCATTGCACCTACCCCCATCAACCCCAGTAGGGTCCAGTCCCACCAAAGGACCTGCGTCAGCTGAGACAAGGCAACTAGAAATAAGCCCACTAAAAAGCTTGCCGAGAACTTCATCAGTAACAACGTCCATCTTTTTGAAAGATGAATAGACTTCTTCGGCTGGCGCATCAGTAGTCCGTAACGAATAAACATTAGAGTTATTACTAACCCTATCAATTTAAAGAGCCACACGTTCATAACCCCTCCTTTAACTGATGAACAATATGCCTCGAAAATCAGGGAATGAAATTAACACATGTTAATTTCATTTTATTTTTTCTGCATAGAATCACAGCCAACCAGGAGGTTGTTAAATGAATGTCAGAAAATTTCATCTCAATACGAATAGGGAATTGCAATTAAATTGGCTCCCACAGCGTCCCTTTTTAGGACTGTGGTTTCTCAGCTATGCCTTGCATGTCGCCGACGCAGAAAGTTTTATTATCCGTACTTGCGGGCAAACACTGAGTTCAACAACGCCCTGGGCTCTTAAGAAAAGACTACATCTGTGCTTTGGACAAGAAGCACAACATGCCATATCTCATGAAAAAATTTATAAAAAAGCAGTCCATCAATTGAATTGGTTGAAGGGCTATCTGTTCGTACACAGGTGGATATGTTATAAAGCGCTTCCTTTAATTCTGAATCAAAAAATTCTCCTTGTTGTAGCGGCATCACTTGAACAAATGAACACTAAAATCTCTTTATGGTCTCTAGAGCAAAACAGTCTCTCACAGGCCACAGACTCCGAAATGCGCAATCTAATGGAGTGGCACTTTTACGAAGAAGTCGAGCACCGAGAGGTCGTATTTGATCTCTTAGAACGCGAGAATATTCCAAAATGGCAATTGATCGTAGGTTCTTCTATAACCGCTCTTAACTTCTTTTTCTGGACAACGATGACCGCTTTTTTTATGGCGGTAACCCAAAAAATTGAACTAAAAGGAATAGGTTTAGGAAAACTTTTTACCCTTTTGATTCAATCAAGTTTCAAACTTTGTAAAAAAGACTATCACCCTAGTCATGAAGATATCCGTATAATAGATATTTACTATGGATCTAACTACAGAAACTCGTCGGTTACTCAACCGCTTTGTCGTACTACCTAAGGTGGAGTGGCTTAAGATCATTCCCTATTTGCGATTAACATCCATCAAAGAAGGCGAGCATGTGTTTCGTGAACAGGATGACTGTGAAAATATCTATCTCGTCTTAAAAGGAATTTTCCAAATCTATTATAGTACTGAAAATGGCGATGAAAAAATCAAACGTTTCATTGGCACAGGAGAAAGCCTTTCACCTTTACCATCCATTATCCGCAAAAAGCCTGCCTGTTATAGCGCCAAAGCTTTGGAAAACTCTGTTGTCGCTTATATAAGCTACACCGACTTAGAGACACTCACACAAAAAAGTCATCATTGGGAAAGAGTCTACAGAAAAGGGATCGAAGAGGCCCTGGCGACTCGAGAGGACCGAGAATACGAACTTTTCACGTTCACCCCTCAAGAAAGATACGAGAAATTTCGCAAGACCTACCCTCAACTCAATGACAGGTTGCCTCAGTATTTAAT
Organism: Bdellovibrionales bacterium; assembly: GCA_020435025.1. Lineage (GTDB taxonomy): Bacteria > Bdellovibrionota > Bdellovibrionia > Bdellovibrionales > UBA1609 > JAGRAG01. The sequence goes on from JAGRAG010000255.1 coordinate 2,180, forward strand.
TGCTTCCTATCTAGGAATCACACCTGTTTCACTCAGTCGCATTCGATCTCGAAAATAAAATAAGAAACTATAAAAGAAGTGGCGCAGCGGGAAGGACTCGAACCCTCAACCCTCGCATCCGAAGTGCGATGCTCTATCCATTGAGCCACCGCTGCGCAAACAAGGGCTTAACATAAAACATCGTCTCCTCAGCGGCAATAAATTTTCCCGAAAAGGATGAAATTTTAGGTTGCTAGCAGCTCCATGGACAGCTTAAGACTTTTCCGTCCCCTCTTTGGCTCCCTCTTTTTTGGGAGCTGAGGACTTTTTCTTTGTACCTCTACGGCGGTTAGAAGATTTCTTTTTGGATTCTTCTTTGACAATATAATCTTTCGTCAAAGGAAAGTAAAAATCGGCTGCTTTTTTGACTTCCTCAGAGGTCGTCTCTGGCCAAGACCATATCTCTGTGCGGCAGCCACGCGATCTTAAATACCAGATAAGCGGTAGAAAATCCTTATCACCACCCAGGATAATGGCCACATCCATCTTTTCAGCCATGGTCACGGCATCGATCACTAAAAAGGTATCTGCATTCTTATTTGGACGACGGATCTCCCCTCCCAGACCAGCCCAAAATGTCTGAAAATCATTGGAGATCTCTTTGTATTCGGGTTTATAGTAAAGAATTCGCAGTATCTCACGGTCTCCAACCTGCTCTAGGATCTTTTTATAGTCACTTCGGCCCTCATGGTGCTTTAAACCCGATAATTCGATATTCTCGGCATCTATGAAGATGCCCACTTTCTGGAATACTAAAACTTTAGTCGCCGTTGAGCTGCCCATTGGTCCCTCCCATAATGAGACGTTTTAAGTGTCCTCTTGTTTTTAAATATAATCAATAAGTTAGAAGAGATTGCTTCAGGCTGACACTGCCAATATGTGTTAAAAATAGGGAATTGTAGATTGTGTTGGCACTGTCCAAGACCTGGCCTGCCTTGGACTTTGGAGCAAGAACAGGTTGGATTTGAGCTGGCACAAACTGTGAATAGACCTATAGTACCCATGTTAAAAACCTGGGCCCTGCAAATCCCATTTATCCTTTGGGCCAGGAAGAATCCCTTCCTGGCTCGCTTTTTTTGCACTCCGAGCCTACAAATTTTTCCTTCGTTTGATTCACTGTGGACATTTTTCAAGACTCAGCGTAGAAAACAAGAGTCGCATACCCGCATTTTGTCGACAACACTATAGGAGTCTCCTTGTACCGATTTTCTTTTTTGCTTAGCCTAGTTCTTCTTTTCCTTTCGGGCTGTGCCCACGAAGTCAAGCAGGCCTGTAATGAAGTCGACTGGTATGAGATCGGTCGTAACGACGGCGCCGTTGGACGAACGGAAGACTATTTTCAAAATTACGAAAGCTATTGCCCCTCAGGCAAGATAGATCGTGTTCAGGTTCTTTATTTCCATGGAAGAGAAGCTGGCCTAAGTAGTTATTGTGACCCAAAAAACGCCTTTGAGTTAGGACACTCAGGAAAGATTCATGACCATGTCTGCCCATTAGAATATCAGAATTCCTTTCTGCTCCACTACAATCGTGGCCTAGAATATCGGAAAATCGAGGAAACGAACTTAGCTTTGACCAAAGAGTTGCGACAGATTCGAAGCCAGTTAACGATCTCTAATCTCAACGAGCAGGTTCGAGCTGATCTTAAGAAAAAAATCGACAGCCTGGAAAACAAATTGCAATTAAATAATGGGCAGCTTTCAAAAATTGAAGGAACTACCGTCACTCGATAGATGTCGACCTAGTTTATATTGGCTCGTCTTTCCCCAAAAGCCCTTTTATGACTACTCATGAGATTTTCGGGTGAGAACTTTTTGAGCCGCTCCGACACTACGGTACATGTAGTTCGCTAACAACATTTGTTTTTCTTTGTCTGTCAGCTCTCCGTGCGGTCGAAGGGACTGTCTTTTTTGGTAGATATGATAAAAAACCAAAGCTCCTGCTACAGAGATATTAAAGCTTTGAGCAAAACCGGCCATTGGCAAAATAAAACTGTCGTCAGCAAGTGAGACCATTTCCTCACTAACGCCGTCTTTTTCATTTCCTAAAACAACCGCCACTGGATGCGAATTAAAATCGATTTCATCAATGGTTTTGGTAGCTCCTAGATGCGTGCAGTAAATTTTGTAACCTCTTTTTCTTAAAAGCTGAACACAGTTAAAAGTGGATTCGTGTTTTTGAAGATCCATCCACCTTTCTGTACCTTTTGATACTCGATTGGAGTTTTTAAACCGAGCCTCCGGCTTTTCGATGATGTGAAAATCGATGAAACCAAAGGCTTCAGCACTTCTCATGACGGCTGAAACATTTCCTCGGTCATAGATATCCTCTAAAACAGGTGCGACCGAAAGGGACCGTTTCTCAATCACCGACTGAAGACGCTGAAAACGCTCTTCTTCCACTAAAGGTGTCAACTCATCGATGATCTTAGAAAAAGTCCATGAATCAGACTCGCCGAAAACAACCGGTTCTTGACGAAAAAGACGCTGAGAGGAATAGTTTTGTAAATCGGTCATCCTTCTTTAATGAGTCCTTTAACATTTCTCTTCATAAATTCCGGAAGAGCGAAAGCCGCTCGATGAGTTTCCGCATTATAATACTGAAACTCCAGTCCCGATTGCTCCACCCGCTCTTCTTTAAAGTCCTTTAAAGGATGCAAGCCTTGCGAAGCAAAAGTAAAGGACCAAAACCCACCGGGATAAGTGATATTATGAAAGTTATAAATTTTAACAACAGGAAAGACCTCACCCAGTACGGAGAGAAGTTTATTTTGCATGGTCGTTTCGAAGAAAGGAGACTCTCCTTGAGAAACAACAACTCCACCTGGATTTAAGCACTTTGCTACGTTTTGATAAAAATCGACACCAAAAAGAGGCTGCGCTGGACCGATAGGGTCCGTGGAATCTACAAGTATCACATCAAAGGTCTCTTGAGTTTCAGCTACAAATTTTACGGCATCATCTATGATCAAATTCAATTTAGGATTCGAAAACACACTTGAGGTTTGAGGAATGTGCTCTTTACAAGCAGCAACGACCATTTCATCAATTTCGACCATCACACACTGTTCCACCGAAGAATGACGAAGCACTTCTCGAGCCGTTCCCCCATCACCGCCGCCGATAACTAAAACCTTTTTTGGATTCGGGTGAACAAACAAGGGAACATGAGTGATCATATCGTGATAAACAAATTCATCTCGCTCAGAAACCATGGCCAGACCATCGTTAAAAAGCATCTTCCCATGTCCTTCAGTTTCAACAACATCTACATTTTGAAAATCGCTTTTCCCCGAAAACAGTGTCTTTTTAATACGAAAGCTCATCGCATAAAAATCGCGGTAGGTCTCGGTTGCCCAAGAATCTAACTTCATAACAACTCCCTTGATTGGATAGAAAATGGTTTATTGATATTACGATGAGGCTTCACAAAGCTACTATAAGTCACCCCATATCCCGATTGAATTGAACCAGTTGTGGTGTTCAAATTAATGAATCCTTCAAAGTCTTGCATCGGAAGATCGGTTTCCGTAAATGTGACTACGTCAAAGGTTCTGGGTTGAAATCGTTTAATGACTTCTTGAACAAGGTGAGCATAGTCTTCTTTTTCCGGAAAGTTCGTTTCAAAACTGACATAAGAGCCCTCCTCTTGGGGAGTGACGTGAATGGTGTAGTAACATTCGCCTTTTAAAGCATTTAAAGAATAGCCATAAGGTTCAAACAGAAAATCATCGACAACAAAATCAGGAAACACCCCCTCTACAGAGATCATTTCCCGGACTTTTTCGATCTTTTGATTTGGAGTCCCTAAGACCTGCTGCACCTCGGGTGCTAAATCGTACATGAGTAGCTCTAAAGTCGTGTCCCCTTGAGAAGGCTCATAGGGTTTTAGCATATTGGCTATATAGAGATGGTGTTCATCGGCGTTCCCATACCGAAAGCACTCAAAGTCTCCTAATTTTTGTAAATCTTCAAAATCCTCAAAGACATTCGATTTCTGTAAATGGGGATGGTACTCATTTTTTCTTTCATAGATGCAAGCTTGAATATTTTCAGAAGAAACCCAACTAATAAATTTTTCAGCCGCTTTGATCAAAGTCGTACAACCACAGGTGATCATAGTAATACGATCTTTCCACACAAAAAGACTCGATTCAGATAGCAAAAACGCCTCACAATCAGAACTTTTAATTGAAGAAAGAATCTGAGCTTGCGCCGCTTGCACCAACTCCACCCATCGACTCTGAGGCCACTCCCTCAAAGAGCCGACTTCGGGAGAGACAACAATCT
>JAGRAG010000256.1 GCA_020435025.1 Bdellovibrionales bacterium
AAAGGACATATATGTTTGAAACCAGTTCTACCGGATTATTCGCCCACCGGCTTGCTCCAGACTTTCTAACACCGACTTCAAATGTTCTGGGCCTTTGGCTTCAAACAAAATGTTTAATACAGTTTCACGCAACCGTAAATTTGGAGAGAGACGATCATGATAAATATCCAAGATATTAGCATCGTTTTCACCCATGGCCTTAGTGATCCGAGTGAGAGTGCCGGGACGGTCCTCTACGGCCAGATAGACTCGCGCCAACCGACCATTTTTTGAGAGTCCTCTTTCTATCACTTTGGAAACTAAATTCAGGTCGATATTACCACCACTAACAACAAGAGCGCACTTTTTACCTAAGTCCCATTTCTTTCGGGCCACGGCTGCCAAAGTTACAGCCCCCGATCCTTCAACGACATGCTTGGTGCGCTCCAACAAAAACACCAAAGCTTCAGCAATTTCATCTTCGTCCACCGCGACAACGTCATCGACATATTGTTTAATGTAGGTGTTGTACATTTCCAGGCTTGGCTCTTTAACAGATATTCCATCGGCAATCGATGGAAAACTTAAAGAGTGATCCACTTTTTCTTGGTGAAAGAGGTTCTTCATTCCTGAAGCCTGTTTGGCAACAACACCATAGACTTTGCAACTGGGACGTAAGGTTTTAATGGCAAGTCCGACACCACTTATTAAACCTCCCCCGCCTATTGGCACAACAATAGAATCTAAATTATGGATTTCGTCCAAGAGTTCCAAACCGATCGTTCCCTGGCCAGCAATCACTTTAGGATCTTTATAGGGATGAATAAAAGTCTGACCTCTTTCTTGCGCCAATTTGAATGCGTATTTGAACGCTTCATCGTAGATTTCACCGTGAAGCGTAACTTGCGCTCCATAAGCCTGTGTCGATTGTATTTTAATTGTCGGCGAGTTTTTGGGCATGACGATATGAGAGGTTGCGCCAGCTAGCGAAGCAGCCAAAGCGACCCCTTGAGCATGGTTTCCGGCAGAAGCCGCGACCACGCCAACGGACTTTTCGGCCTCCGTCAGTGAGGCGATTTTATTAAAAGCCCCTCTGATTTTAAAACTTCCCGTTTTTTGCTGGTTTTCTAACTTAAGAAAAACATCTGTTCCTATAAGATCCGAACAGCTCCGCGAATGAAAAAGCGGAGTTGTATCGATTTCAACCTTTAAGGTTTCACGGGCCAATTCAATATCTTTTAGAGTTATCGGAGTCATTCTCCTATTAAAAAGCCTCCCAATAGACAGTCAATCCCAGAATTGGAGTATATTCATTTTCTAAGGTCTGGGGTCGGATTTTTTCATCTCCGTAAACAACCGTAAAACGGTCATCAAAGTAGAAAAAAGGTGCTAGTACTCTTCTGCAGTGCTGACATTTCTCAACTTTTCCATTGTGCTGGGTGTTTAATCCCCCGCAGATGTGACAACGGCGAAAATGCACTGTATCGCTCATAGTGACTCCTCCTTCTTCTGAGAAAGTCACCCACGTCAATTTCTTAAGCCACAGTCAGAATACCATCACTCGTAAACCACACCTAGAAAATAATTTATAAATATTTGATTTCAGGAAACTTTCTGTAAATTGACTTGACGCGAAATTTCAAGTTCACTTGAAGTCTTAAGCTTTTAAAGCGTTGCACAATTTCCATGAGACATAAGAATCAAAGGAAAACGTATGGCTCAATCAAAGAAACATCTGACTCTTTCTTGTTAGTTTGATAGGAGGTTTTTGGACAGGAAATGAGATATCTGTTTTAAACCCTTTACAAAAGGAACCCTATGCCCCTAAACCTGCAAAAAAAAGGATTCTGTGGTGTCATTGACTCACTGACTGGTGATCCGGTGATCGTTGAGCGTCTTCATGAGTTGGGTTTCTTATCGGGACAGGTGGTCACTCTTTTGTTAAAGACTCCTTTTGCAGGTCCTTTTATTGTGAAAGTCAATGACGTGACCGTGGCTTTGCGATCCGAAGAGGCGGCGTGCATCGAAGTTTTGGAATCTCCATCTTTATGAGTGGGTCACTACGGTTACAGCAACAAATTCAATTTATTAAAGAAATCGACAAACTCAAAACAATCTTACGACAAACACAAATAATGAATGGCAGCCGTCAAGAAAATAGCGCCGAACACTCCTGGCACTTTGCTCTGTCTTTGCTTCTTCTAGCTGAGTATTCTTCGCAGGAAATTGACCTCCTCAAGTCATTAAAAATGGCCATCATTCACGATCTGGTGGAAATCTATGCCGGTGATACCTTTGTTTATGATGAAAAAGCGCAACAACAAAAACTGGAATTAGAAAAAGCCGCAGCCAATAAACTATTTGCCCTGCTTCCTGAGGATCAAAGTCTTCCTTTGCATGAACTATGGTTAGAGTATGAAGAGCAACTATCACCTGAGAGTCAGTTTGCTCAAGCAGTTGATCGATTATTACCCATCTTGTGCAACTTGGAAAACAAGGGCTTTTCGTGGAGAAAACATCAAGTCACATTGGAACAGGTCCTAGCCAAAAATGAAAAGTGGAAGAATGCAGCGCCTGTACTACACGCTTATCTTTCACAACTTCTTTTTCAAGCCCAAGATCGGGGATTTTTCAAATACTAAAGTCCTCTTTTGAGAACCCCTCGTTTCAAAACTAGACAACTTTCTGGAAATTCACTCAAATTTCCAAATTTCAAATCTCTGCAATAAAAACAATGTTAATATTTAGTTAAGACTCTAGGGGTGCGTTTCTGAAAGCGGTAAATAGAAAATTCATTTTAACAAGTATGATCGTTCTTTCCTTAGGGCTCTTTTTTCATTTTGTTTTTTTACTCAATAGCCAAATACAAACTCCTACGATGGAAGGGGTCATGTGGCTTTGTGTTTCTGAGCTGATTCTTTTGCTAGGAGTCACTGCTGGAACTGGTTACCTCTGGGGACACTATAACACAAAAGTTGTGGATCCTACTCCGACAATTTCTCAAGCGCACAAGCAATATAAAGACGACGCGGAAACTATTTTTTCAGTGTTTCCAGA
>JAGRAG010000257.1 GCA_020435025.1 Bdellovibrionales bacterium
TCGTATCTTGATTCTCTTTAAATTTTAGCTTCATCGTCTCTCCCCCCTATGATCGCTTCTTTGAGCGCACCACGAAGATATGAGAAACCTACTATTGACACAAAGTGAAAATACCGATAATTACCATAGATAGAATCTATGTCTGTTAATTTTTTTGATATTACTTATTTTATAGAGGTGGCCGAAACGGCCAATATTTCCCGAGCTGCGGAGAAACTGGGAATCACTCAACCCAGTTTGAGTACGGCAATCAAAAGGCTGGAAACGGAATTAGGAGCACCTCTGTTTTTAAGAAATCGCAGTGGGGTCATCTTAACCCCTTCTGGCAAGGATTTTCTTAACAAAGGAAGACAACTGCTTCAACACTGGCACCATATTCAGTCGGAAATCTACAAAACAGAGCATGAGATCCGCGGAAGATATATTCTAGGATGCCACCCTTCTGTGTCGTTATATACATTGGGCCACTTTTTGCCGGAGCTGTTACAGACCCATCCCGATCTAGAAATTGTATTAGAGCACGACCTCTCTCGCAAAATCACGGAGCAAGTTATCAGTCATCAAATTGATTTCGGTATTGTCGTCAATCCTGTCCTTCACAGTGATCTAGTAGTTAAGCCCCTTTGTAACGACACGGTCCGCTTTTGGAGATGTAAAAAACCGTCTCCAACTCAAATGCCAGAAACAGCAAATGCCCTTTTAATTGCTGATCCACATCTGACTCAAGCTCAAACACTGATTAAAAAACTGAGAAAGGCAAAAGTTGAATTTCCTCGATTTGTTTCCACGTCAAGCCTCGAAGTCGCTACAGAATTGACGTCTAAAGGGCTAGGAATAGGCATCCTCCCTGAGCGTGTCGTTCGCCAGTATCACGCAAAGGAACTCGTTCCCGTTTCAGACGATTGGCCCATTTACCAAGACAAGATCTGTTTGGTGTATAGATCCGACTATCAAAAAACCGGAGCAAGTAAAGAAATCATTAGCAGGATTTTAAAACACAAGTATCAATAGGGCTAAAACTGGTAACCTATCGAGAAATCTAAATTTGAAGAAAACAAGGTGTAAGTACCAATACTTGAATTGTGTGAGTAGTTGTAGTTGTGAAGTTGTCCGTTCCAAAAGGCTCCCAACTTCCATTTTTCTGTAAGGTGGTATATCAAACCGACACTTCCATCAAAAGCGTAGCCGCCTGTTAGGGACACTTGACCACTTCCAGGAATCGCCACTTGCAATCGCATAAACGCTTCATACTGAAGCCGCTTTTCGGGATTCAAGAGCATCATCCCCCCAAAACTTACCGAGTAAAAATTAAAGTCACCAATCTTAAAGTTTGAACCCCCGGTCCCTACGACAAAAGGAACACTTTGAGACTGAACTCCTAACAACATTCCTGGCTGAAAGGCCTTGCCAAATAGAGTCTTGCGACTAAAGGCCTTATATTCAGACTCTATTCCAAAATAAGTCCAGCCAATTTTTGCATCGGTAATAGTGACTGTGGGATCGGACGTTGTGAGGTCATCTCCTGATAGCTGATGGAAATCAAATCGCCAATTCAGCTTTTCCGTATAAGTGAACGATCCTTTCATAGAGAAATTAGGTAAGGAGAAGGAACCATAGTTAACAGGTTGTAAAGTATCCGGAGGTGCCTGTTGATAAGCTAGGACACCAACGCCAACCCCAATCCATAGACAGTTTTCACAAGGTTTATAAAGAACCTCTGCATCTTTAACTACCGCACTTTCCTTGGTTACGTTGATCTGAACTTTAAACTGATCTCTTTTTTTTCCTTTCCTTAAAAGAATGGGAACTTGCAACAATCCTTCTGGGACATATAGCGGAATTTTAAAGT
>JAGRAG010000258.1 GCA_020435025.1 Bdellovibrionales bacterium
AGAAACACTAGGTCGGTCTATAGACACATGCTATGAACATTACGGGATCATTGCGTAGGGGGGAAATCCATGATTCGTTCACTAGCTTTACTAATATTATTTGTATTTACTACTGCAACCTATGCTGACCCCTATGCGAATTTACCTGGCGCAATTCCTCTTCACCCATCCTTAAAGCCCTCCAGTGATTTAGTTTATCAAGGCCAACCCATCACCTCTCAAGATGCACTTTTACTTAAAGAACAAGGGGTGGACCTTTCTCAATTGGATCCGGAAGAAACTGAAATTTGGAACCCTGAATTCATCAATCAATCGCAACTTGTGTCTGACAAAGACTCCGGAGAACATCTAAAAGACGTTTCTGACGAGATGGACATCCAGCTAGATGGAGAGGGGTTTGAGCTGATCGATTTCATCCCTACACAGATCGGTGCCGTTCGTTTAAGTGTTCGTAGCCTTAAAAATGGCCAAACCTATGTAATTATGTTTGGAAATACGGCGCACAATGTTTTACTAAGAAGAGCTCTTCTCAGAAAGATAGGATACTACATTGCCCCCGTGCAGTACTTAAAATCTTATTCCGTTAGATTTTCTGGCGGTTTTACTCTTTCACAATTTTTAAATGGAGCAAAAGCTGATGAAGGGGGAAGCGCTCTCTTCCCATCCATTCCCTTTCAAACAAACAGTGCACCAAATAGATGGGCGACTAATATCGTTGGTAGTGTCAATTCCACTAAACCGGACGATGAGTCATCCAGCCAAAAAATTCGATGGGAAATCAGTAACGACAAAGACAAGAACGACTTCGTTTTACGCCTACAAGATGCCGTGATCTTTACTTCAGAAAATCGCATGTACAATCTTTCTCGCGGTTATGTCTCTCGCGGAATGATCAGAAATCGCCGGGCAATGAACGCAACGTTTGTGCCTCTGGCACTTGTTGAGGCCACGGAAAGCGTTAACTTATTCCCATGGGAGATCGGCAAACAAATTAATGGACAACTCTCTTTAGTTTCACGTAGCCGAGAGGAATTCAGCACGACTCTAGAAGATCTCTTATGGGTTTCCAGAAAGTTGTTAAAACTCGATCGCCAGGATTTCGAAGAAGTGGTGGCCCAAGCCTACTTGCCTAAAGAGGTTTCGCTGTTGCTTGTTGAAAAACTCATTTCTCGAAGAAATAGCCTTAGGCACTTTTTAAAACTGGAACACGGAACCCCAGTTCCAGAAAATTACAAGTCCGTGTTTCGACAAAGCTCTGACCTTAAGGTGAACTCTAAAATTTCCTATGGAAATGACCTCGCTGATGGAAAGTTAACCAAAGAAGATTGGCCCGGATACGCTTCAAGATTTTCTTATGGAGAGCCGGACGCTTTTTTATCTAAAGAAGAGCTTTTGGCATTCGGCAAATCCAAAATTTTGTCAAATACTGTTTCAAATCTTCTGACCGAAGTGAATCATACCATTTTTCCTAACGTAAATGATGTTATTGGAAAGGCTGCAGTTGATCACCAAATCGATTTAGCAGTTGAACAATTCGTGGACTACATTCGAACCGGCAAGGCTTCTAAAGTTAAATTTGGCTTTTGGACCAAACCCTATGCTACGGGTAACTTAATTGTTTCTCGAGAGATTGTCATGGGAAGCTATTTAGGAACCGACAATAGCGTACAACTTGCAGACACAGTTGGTTTTGCGGCGGTCGGGGGTCTTTTTATTGGGACTCATGGTCTTCCCAGCCAATCTATGTATGCTAGTGGGAAAGTCGAAGGACAGCTCGTCAGACAGTACACGCGCCTGAAGCCTATTAAAAGTATGAAACGAGCCTTAGAAGAACCGTTTAAAAATCCTATTCTTCCTTTTATACTGAGAGGTGATCTTCCCGAACTGTTTGAACAGTTTATCAGTTCCGATTCTTCGACAGAGGACAAAGAAAAAGCCCAAAAGGCGATGGATGACTTTTTCAAAACTTTTGGTAAAAACCTTGAGGTTGGCGAATCCTTGCTGATTTCAGATGCCCTTTCCGGATTGACTGGTTTAACTGTGGGGTACAGTTTAGCTGAAAGAATAAAGTTCCAAGTCGAGTTTGAGGCTTCACTGAGAGTTTTAAAGCGTCTCCATATTCATCGCAAAGATGAACACTCCATGCAAATATATGACGACAAAGGAAACGTCGGGGCCTTTCGTATCGCCGCTGGTTTTCATAGTGGTGTTTTACCGATTCTCGAATTCAATATTAAATGGAACACCGGAACGGCCCGTACAGAGTTTTACAACTTGAATTTCGATCCTAATTTGGGAACCAACCCTGATTTTCGAACCAATGTTGTCGCGTTAAGAGATGTTCTGTTTGAAAAAGATCTCGGTTCTCTTAAAGCTCACTATGCTCCTTATGTTCTCGAACACGATTTTGATCAGTCCGTATCCGGTATTCAGTTTCTGATTTGGAAGCGCAAAGGGCTGGACTCTCAGGATCTGGTCACCATCACCTCTCCATCTGGATACAGCAGTGATTATGTTACATCAACAACGGGTGTTCGTCATGGTATTGACTACCAAAGCACAGCTATTAATGTCATAAATGAATTGATTAGCTATTATAGTGATAGCGAAGTTGTGATTGCTAGCACCTTTTCTGGAGATCCAGGAGACACCATCTTTGGGCACTCCAATGCCCGGCAAGTGACCTTTGATGCCAAATCTGTAAAAATTGAGTCTCCATATCGTGTGGATCTAGCTGAAAAGTTTGCTCACATTCAGTATCGATGGAAAGGGTGGGAGACAGACCAAAAAGGAGCCCGATCCATTTTAAAGGAAATCAATAACAAAGTTCAATTTCCTTTAATTCCAGATAGCTCTTTCAACGAGACTAAGGCCTTACAACTTTACAGATTTGATCTAAATATTCTTTTTTATCAAGCCGCCATTGAAAAGGTCCTTGCTGTTCATGAAAATGTCATTGAAAAAATGTACTCTAAATATGGAATTCTTGATTCTTTCAGTAACAGTGAAGACAGCATTATTCAAGAAGACTGGCAGCGTTCGAATCTCGCTTATCAGTTTAGTAAACTTCGTAAAAAGTATGTAAAAGAGCTCAAAAAAGGACGGTCCAAGGAAGCCGCATCTTACGGAGCTGAATTATTTGACCACCTAGAAAAGTCTCTGCCCTTGCCTCAAATTATTCAATTAGTCGGAGGAGCTGAAAACATATATATCACTGCTAGTGTCAATGGGTTTAGAAAAGGTGACGACAATGGTGATCGCCCAATTTATTCGAATGACCTAGGCCGATACGGTAGTAAAAAAAGATACGGGCCCCTTAACTACATCATGTCAAACACCAACATGACAGCCAGTGAATTTTATATCCAATGGATAATGGAGAAACTCTAATGAAAAAGATCCATTTCGCCAAATACATACTCCTTCTCACATTTGTTGTTTCGACGTTAACTGGGCTTGAGACTTATTCATCGATCCCTTTTCTTTTAGACGCCTCTTCCAAAAACAGAGGACCCGTCTCTATGGAGACTTCCTATCTGCTTGTCGAGTTCGAGAAAGTTCCTTCGCAACATCAAATAAATGAAATTCTAGCTTTACCTAGTGTAGCCGGAGTAAAAAGGTTTGATAGTTATACGTCCGAATACTTCTCAAAACTTTACGAAGTACAATTAGTGGACTCAAGTCGATCGCAATCTGTTGAGGCATTGCTCCTAAAGTCTCCCCTTAACTTAAAAGTCACACGCCCTTCATTTGCTACATTATCTACTCTGTTTCCCTCCTCTGAAACAAAAGAGATCAGTAACGACACCTATGTCAACTATCAATGGTCTCTTAAAAACAAAGGATACATAGTTGAACAAGAGTTAACAGACTTAAAAAAAATAAAAACCTATAGCCTTCCTGGAGCTGACATTGGCTGGAGTTCTGCATACGTACAGGACGTTTTAAAAAATAAATTAAAAAAAGATGTGATTGTTGCGGTATTAGATAGTGGGATCGATCACTCTCACCCAGATATTAACGCAAATATCTATAGAAACTTGAAAGAATGCGACGATGGTGAAATTTCCCTAGATCCCAAAGACAGAGATGGCAATGGACTAGAAGGAGATTGCATGGGCTGGGATTTCACTGGCACCAACCCCAAGCAAGCCCATCGCCCTTTAGATAAGATCGGTCACGGTACACACGTTGCTGGAATTATATCGGCAATTAATGATAACCGTGAAGGCATCTCTGGTCTGTCTAATCATTTAAAGATTCTTCCTATTAAAGTGACCTTTGAAGGAGATGGGCCTACCAACCGTAAAGGAACAACTCTCGCTATTGTTGATCGAATGGCAAAAGGGATTCTTTATGCCATCAAGATGAAAGCGCAAGTTGTTAACTTTAGTTTAGGTTGGCCAAAGGCTGCGGATCAAACGATCGTTCGAGAAGCCATTAAAGAAGCCCTAAAAAATAATATCACCATTGTCGCTGCGGCAGGAAATAACAACCACAATGCTCCCATTTTTCCCTGCTCATACGAAGGAGTCCTTTGTGTTGGTTCCGTAGATGTCGATGGAAAGGTTTCTGATTTCTCAAACTTTGGCCCACAGGTAGATGTTCTTGCTCCTGGTGACCATATTTTGAGTTTAATTCCTAAAGCTGTCGACTCCGACTACTGGAATATTGAAAGCGGCTATGATCGAAAAAGTGGGACAAGCCAAGCAGCTCCCTATATCTCAGCTATGGCTGGTATCCTGAAGGGACTTGAGCCCAGTTTAACTTATCAACAAGTGTATGCCCGTTTCATGCAGTCCGCTCAAGGCAGTCGAAAGCTCATTAACTATACTAATAAAAGCTCCTTGGCGGCGATTCCCTCTTTAGAGGCACTAGTTAAAAAACCCCTTTCGCAAGAATTCATTCTTCCTTCCTTTAAAGATCTTTATTATCTTCCGGTGAATGCGAAAACATTAAAAACATCCCTAGAAATTCCCTTTACCAATTATGGCTCTCGATCCACAGGAAAGGTTCTTGTTTCTCTTAAAACTAACAATAAGAATGTCAAAATTGAACCCAGATCAATCACCTTAGATCCATTGATTCCTTATAAAACAAAAAACATCAACATTACGTTGACCGCAAAAAATGAGTACGTAGATTCCCATTTAGAGTTAGAAATGAAGGTCTTAAGCTCGGGCAAATCAGAAACTTATAGAAAAACTCTCGAACTCTTATCTGATATTGATCGAGATTCTCGGGTCATCTCACTTCCCATTACTCAATTAACAAAAGATCCCCGTTGGGACCTCAGCACCTTGCCTGCCCACTTAAGCTCAAGCCCCTATCCTGAGTATTACTTTAAAAAAGTTGAAAAAGGCACCCTATCCTTACGCATCTATCGCAAGGATGGAAAACAAATAAAAGAACTTCCTGAACTTAAATTTGAAAACCACGTCAACCTTCTCTCATTAGAGAGATTAGATCTTAACGGAGACGGATCTGACGATTACTATATAAGAACTGTTGAAGTGGAAAATGATGAAAAACGAATTCATCATTTTTTCCTAAACGCTCAACTTCAACCTCTCTATGGAGAGGGACTTTCTGACTGGATTCTCGATTTTGATTCTGTGATTTTAAATCCCGGAGACTATCGATGGATAACGTTATCTTCAGAACTTTTTGGACACATCCGAGTTCCACTTTTTCAAGCAGATGGGTTGATCCCTGAATGGGATCGCAACCCCGATGAATTTGACTTTGAACCAAATTATCAACTCAACCGTACTTATTATTTCGAGCCCTTTCGTGGTACAGATGGTAAAATTCACTTGAGAACCAGAAATTTCGACAATCAGGTCCTTCGGGATAAGATTGAAAAAAGCCTTGGGCTTTCTTATCTAGACAACTTACGATTTTCACACTTAATGCCTCAATCAAAAAATCGATATGACAGAAACGAAGTGGAAGTTCTAATAGAATACGGCAGCAAGGTTCCCTACTCCTATAGCATTATTAAATTAAGAACTTTGGATGAAGTCCATAAGAAATCCACTAAGAACAGTCACAATTTTAAAATTGATATTCAACCATTAGAAAATAAAATGGCGCAACTTGGAGAATTGAGATTAAAGCCATCGATCAACCTCAATCAAAACACCTTTGATATCGCCTCAGGCGTTCTATTTCCTTTCATTGAAAGCCATCAAACTGCCCATCTCTTTTGGGGTCGTAATGAGCAGATTGACTTTCATTCCTCGTTTACTACAAACTCCATAGACAATCATGTACAGCAAGTTCTTCAGGGATACGAAGTCTTAGGCCATCGAGTGACCTATCTCTTAACGAAAGACTTACTCTACGTATTAGATGATTACAAAGGATCCCAAAAAGCCTCTTCAACTCCATTGGTTCGTTCTACTTTTTTACGCGGTCATCTTTTCCAGGAGAGTTTATTTCCCATCTCTTACAAACAAAATCGACAGCTTTGGCCAGCCATTTATATGGATGCCACAAGACTTACGGGAAGTAAAATTTCTATTTGGACTTACGATGGATCAGAAGCCAAAACACCTCTTCGCTTTAACGTAACTGTTCCAGAGAGTTGTGATCCACTGAACCCTGTTGTCTGGGAAGGTTCGCATGCTTTTGTCCTATTATGTACCAATAAGGACAGTAAAGTGATGAAAGTCCTTCCCTTAGTGGACTAAACGGATTTATTGATATTGGCTATTTTGAAAAAAAGCCGCATTCAATATTTAACTCGGCGAGAGCTTT
The DNA here is from genome assembly GCA_020435025.1 of Bdellovibrionales bacterium. Taxonomy (GTDB): domain Bacteria; phylum Bdellovibrionota; class Bdellovibrionia; order Bdellovibrionales; family UBA1609; genus JAGRAG01. Next base: position 6,763 of record JAGRAG010000258.1, read on the forward strand.
TTCTTCAGGTGTTGGCTGGAAATCACTGATCCTTTCATCATTTAGCTGAATGGAGTTTCCGCCTCCTGTATTTTTAGGATACTTAACATGCACATAGTTAATCATTTCGAAACGACGAGATCGAGATTTTCCACGAATGTTTTTATATAAATAGGTTAGAAACCCCCCTTGAGCCCCAGAAAATCTATCATGTGATATGGCTTTTGAATTTTGCTTAACGTAACCATTAAAGTATCTTTGCAGGTCCCCCTGTCCAAAGTTGTGTCCATACAACATCAACTCCTGCATAATTTTAATGTCATCTTCATTCCCCATTTTATAAAGCTGTTCACGCATTAACTTTTTTCTCAAGTGTCCCAGCATGCCTATCAGCTCTCTTACATATATTTTCTCATCTTTAATAGCTGCAAGCTTTTGTGCAGCCAAAGGATCAAGCTTTTGTAAGCCACGTGCCGCCTGATCATTTTGAACAATGCCTTTCCTAAGATCTGCAATATCCTTATCTATCCGTAAGACCTCTTTTGGTAAAGAGATCCCCCGCCATCTAAGATACTCTTCGATGATTTGGTTTTGGTTGTGAATAAAATGTATCGCGCCTAGCATTAGATTCTGTAGAGGATTTTCTGGTGTACTAAAGCGAGAACACTGAGCTTTCGGACTGCCTTTTCCGATAAAACCTCTATGAAACTCGTCTAATAGCGATGAACATTCTCGCCTTGATCCATCCCAGTCAGTGAACTTATAATCTTCGATAAATTTCGTCATCTCTTCTTCAGATCCCTCGGTTAATTGTGCGATACCTGTTGCACCTGTGCTACTATGAATATTAACCTGAAACTGACTCTCTAGTGCATAAAGACTAAACAGTGTTTTTTTAGGCAAATTAAAACAATCGGCGACTCGAGTGAAGGTGTTGTGAATGACTCGATGATAGTCCGACGTAATACAAGGTGGAAAGTTGCCAGATTGGGACACCCATTTTTTGCCCTTTTTCACGCAACTATAGTATCTCTTGTGAAAATGCTGCTGCTTTAAAATAGCATAAGTGCAGTATGGTCTGAATCTTTTATCAAATCCGTTGTTGTCCACTTCACTTGCAATCCCCCTTTGGCCCGTACTGTTTTGGGAGTTCGACTTTAATGAGTTACCGATGTCAGAGCTCAGCACTCTTTTTTTACCTCTTACTGTTTTTTCACAAGAATAATCAAACTGCGACTGAGCTGGTTCAACCGCATCTAGAATATCTCTAGCCTGTACTTTAAGGTTGCTAGAGCAAGAAGAGCAGACACGAGGGTCTCTAAAAGCCAACCAGTCCACCTCATCGTATATATGCTTTTCAATTTTATTCCTTACGTTGTTAAGATGTTTGGGGTCTGCACGAACAACATGATCCATTGGAATCAGAACCTGCTCAGGAGCTCCCTTTATAGGGTAAACAGGTTTCACAAGGAGCCACTTAAATCCCGAAGGCTCACTTTCAAGACTCTTAACTACCTTGAATGGATGATTTCTATTGACAGATTTTTGCGGCACTTCAGAGTTCGTATTACTCTTGTTTTCTGGCCACCAATAAATCGTATGGTTAGGGGTGTTTCTAAACATAACATAGTGGTCCGTGGAATTAAAGAAAGTGCCACTATCGGACCAAGCTCCCATAGGAGAAAGAAAACCTATAAGGAAAATACCAAACTTATAAAAGAAGCTCCTCGCAACAAAACCCACATATAACTATCGGAATGAATAGGATTTAAACTTAGAAAACTTCGTCAAAAACCTTCGATACTCTTTGCTTCAGAATTAGCAAGCCAACTGAATTGCTAAGAATGTTCTCCCTTTCTACTTTCGTCTTGTTCAGAACCTATATAGCTTAAGTTTGTATCTTTTTTTACCACAGCTCCCAATGATTCATCGGCTGAAGGTTCGGCGTTTTGATTAGGCCCCAAACCGGAGTCTAAATAGTTAGATCTAAAAATCTTCTCAAATAAAAGAAAGTTCATTACTAGATTCAAATAGAAAAAGACGAACAAACCCAAGGTCAGAGTGAAAACAGTTATGAAAGACAGCCCCAAGATATAGGCAATAAAAAAGGGAATATTCTTTAAAAACCCTAACAGAGACCCTTTAAAGGCTGCGCCAATACCTAAGTCCTCTAAACACATAAGAGGAATAACAAACATTGAAATGAAATAAAAAGAGAAACTAATAAGAGCGACAATTAAACCCATTGTACTGGGGTCTGCTTGAGGCCCATCTTGATTTGTCAGTCCAACCGCTATAGAAATAACAGATACAACGATAATCCATGGAAACATCTTTTTAAGGACATCTAAACTAAAGCCTTCAAAAATACGATCGAAAACAAAGGTTTTGTTTTTTCGCAATCCCTCTAGCATTTTGTAAGCACCTACAGCAATTGCCACACGTAAAACAGATCCAATGAAGGAGCCCACGACTTCAACAAGAACAGATACAATCGTTCCATCTAGCTTCAATATTTTTAACAGACCATTCGATCCCCCGAGAAAAATGGGGGGAATGATATTTACGACAAAGAAAAAGAAAACAACCGCAAGCATGACTCCTCGATAGCCTTCAATAAACTTCCAGCTGTCTTTCCAAATTTCCAAACTGTACTTTATATTCACTTTACTTTGGGTCATCTACAGATTCTCCTTCTAATACATCTGATCTCATTTCAACTAAAACGTAACAAGCATATACTCCAAAAACAAATTCAATCCAATTCTGCTCTATTATTCCGACCGGTATCGACAAAACGGCAATAGACCAGACAAAAATATAGGCCCATTGCTCATAATCTAACAGTTTAATTAATGCATATGCAGACAGCAAAACTGAAAAAATTAAAAACGAAAGAGTTAACCACTTTATGTACCACATAGACGAGGGAAACTCTTTGAGAGTCAAAATAAAGTCAAAGTAACCAGGCAAATCAAAAATTTTTTGTTCAATAATTTCTCTTTGTTGAATACTCAGTTGTTGAACCGTTTTATGAACCAGCTTCATTGGGTCCATCAATTGTTGACCCCACTGAAAATGAATTTCGACGTTAAGAAGGTGTCCAAAAACAATCAAAATGTAAAACCGTAGCTTCTTACCATTTTCCAACACACACTTAAACATGGGAGAGCCGTAAGCGCTTTCCTTGAAAAAACATATAGACCGATCCTAAAAGCATGGTTCGGTCTCCATCAACGATGATTCCCGTACCATCTTTACAACCAAAAACCGGGTTAGGAGAGATCAAAGAATACATCATCATTGCTTCTTGATTTCGTTTGGAGTTCACGTAGTGAGGAAAAAACTCAAATCCGACGAGGTCTAACGCCTTTAATTTCTTCAAATGGACTTCATTTTCATCAGGATCAAACGGGGGAAATGCAGCCATTTCAATATTTGGAGTCATCATGATAGCTCCGGCACTAAGCCCTACTAAGATCCCCCCATTGATAGCATATTCACGCAATATTTTTAACATGCCTGACTTTTTTAAATGGTGAAGAAAGTAAAAAGTATTTCCACCCGCTAAATAGATAGCGTCGCTTTTTAAGATAGTTTTTAAAAAATCTTGATCGATAGGACCATCCACAGGGAATAAATGAAAATCGGTGACACCAAAAGCTTTGTATCTTCTTTTAAATCGACCAAAATAGACTTTAGCTCCCTCTGAACAAAAAGGAATATAAGTCATGGTCTTCCTCTTTTTATCACCCATCAACTCAACAAGAGCTTTATGAATGCGATGATTTGACCTTTCTTGCCCCCCAGAATAAAGAACAAGTTTTACTTTGTTTTTCTTTCTCATATTACCATTCTAACTAGACCGAACAAAAGAGGGTAGAAAGAAGAGCATCTACCCTTCATTGATCCAGTCATACCAATCCCAAAATCAATTGGCTTAAACTCCTAAAACTTCAAAGAGAGACAATATGACTTCAGCCCGGCATCGCTGACGATGATCCAACGAGTGTCAGAGTATTATAAACTGAATCCCTAACTGTGGATGCAATTTAAGTTGTTTAAGATCTCCGATCTCAATCTTCTAAAAATCGCTTCTTTAAGTGACGGATAAAAATCTGTGAATTTAAGGTATCTCCTGTTGCTTTGACCAGCAAATCGTTGAAGTTTAGGGTAGAGCCCTTACTCCAAATATGGTCGTTTAACCATTGCTTTACGTTAAGCAAATCACCACTTAAGATTTCTGATTGCACATTGGGTAAGGATTCTTCCATTGCTTGGAACAGTTGGGCAGCAATCATTGCGCCTAAAGTGTAAGAAGGAAAATATCCAAAAGCGCCAGCCGCCCAATGCCCGTCTTGCATACAGCCATCTTTAAAGTTACCCTCTGTTCTTAGACCTAAGTATTGATACATTTTTGTATCCCAAACTTCCGGAATATCTTTTACGGAGAGACTTCCAGCAATCAATTCCTTTTCGATTTCGTATCTCATCATAATGTGTAATGGATAGGTCGCTTCATCTGCATTAACGCGAATATAACCAGGCATCACTCTTGTAAAAAGCCGATGCAAGTTCTCCGATTCCCAAAGTCGCGCTGGATCCCCCTCTCTTCCCAAAAACTCTTTCAATATAGGAGTAACAGCATTTAAAAAACTCTCACTTCTACCTATTTGCATTTCGTAAAATAAGCTCTGACTTTCGTGGAAGGCCATTCCCATGGCGCTTCCTGCAGGTTGCCCTCTCCACTCTATGGGTAATCCTTGCTCATAGCTTCCATGTCCTGTTTCATGAATGACAGACATCAAACACTCTGTAAAATCACTTTCCGAATAACGAGTCGTGATTCTCACATCATCTGGTACGCCACCACAGAAAGGATGATGACTCGTATCTAAGCGCCCTTTCTCAAAATTGAACCCCAAAAACTCCATAATTTTAATCGAAAGAGCCCTTTGATGATCTTTACTAATCAAACCCTCTTGGTAAACAAGTTTCTCATTTTTTTGTTTTTCAACCACTTCAGGTATAAAATTGGGCAAAAACTTTCTTAGAGGTTCAAAAGAAAAGTCGATTAGTTCTTCAGTAACTCCTTCCTCATAAAGATCCAGCATCGAATCATAAGGAGCAAGCCCCGAACTTTCCGATCGCTGCTGGGCTTCTTCCCTACCACATTGCACAACTTCATTTAGTAACGGAGCAAATGTTTTCCAGTTATTTTCTACTCTTAAGGTTCTCCAAGCTTGTTCACACTTCATTCGCGCAAAAGTCAGTCGTTGAACCAGATCTTTACTTACGGATGTGTGTCGCAACCATCGAGTCCTCATCTCTCTAAGATTCGCAGCTTGCCACTCGTTAAGCTCATCAACTTCACTTTCGGCTCGACTAATAAGCTCTGCAACGTCGGGAGACATATACTCATCATGGATCAAAGTTTCCAATTCCACCATTGCTTCATTTCTAGCTTCACCGCTCCCCGTAGGCATATTTACAGCCTCATCCCACGCGACCATTGCCGATAAATGGGAAAAATTTGACAACCGTCGAAACTTTACTTCTAACTTCTCGTAGCTTTTCACTGAAATTCCCTACCCTTTCGATACACCGCCTAATACTCTCACAAAAGGTTTAAGACTTCTGACTAGGCACAAAACATATATCATGGAATGAATCGTCTGCAAATCACTTCAACTGGATTTTTAATACAATAATCCCATGCTCTAAGGCTAGCTAAGGCATTGAAAAGATATTTTACTTTGGGCCAGAACCTTCTATCTAACAATTCTTTCGTAAGAATCTACATGAGAGTTTCCGATACTTTTGACATGAGTCAGGCGAAGAAATTCTATCATCGTTCTCCAAGGTACACCATCCAGCCCAAGGATGAAAAGTTTCTCCGTTTTGTTCACAAAAACGAAAAAAATAGAAGTTACACTACACAAATATTAAATATCTCGGCGACGGGACTCGCATTTGTCGTCGACCAAGATTGCGCTCCTTCGATTGGGGATACTATCAAAGTCGAATTTCCTGTAGGCCAAGAAAGAATCGCATGGTGGGCCCAAGTGGCACGGCTAGAAAGATACAGTCGTCAGCCATGGTGGCAGCACCCTATTGGACTCCAGCAAATCAAAGCAGAGCCACTTATTGAAGATGAAATCCTCGTTGGCATATTCTTTAAAGACTTGCCCGAAGGACACTCTGATCACATTCGTAAAGAACTAGAAAGAAAGTTCCAAGATATGGTTCGAAGTGAACGTACCGAGAAAATCATTCGCGGATTTGAATTTCTCTCAAATCACTACTGGTCCTTATTGCTTTATGGAATCACCGCGATTTTAATGGCGGGAATTCTCTATTGGTTGGCAAATCCATTTTCATAAATCGATGACTGAATAACTGGATGACAATTGAGAGACAGGGCTCTCGCCTATTGGAAGCTTTAAGGGTTTGGCAATCACTTTTGAGTCTTCTATTCTTTTTAGAAAGTCGATTTTGGAAATGTATTTTCCCCCGAAAGCCCGCACATTATTAGTCACCATCTGTATGTCCATCCACTTTAGTCCGTTGGATTCTAAAATCCTTTGGATAAACCACAAACAGTATTTTGAAGCATTGTCCTTGGAGTAAAACATACTCTCGCCACTGAAAACACCTCCAACAAAGACTCCGTATAGACCACCGACTAATTCCTCTCCCTCCCAACATTCAATACTGTGGGCGTATCCGGCACGGTGAAACTTGAGATAGCCTTGAATCATCATCCTTGTAATCCAAGTACCATCCTGCGCGGAACGAGGGACCTGGGCGCAACGTTGAATAACGGATTCAAAATCAGTGTTGACCTTAAGCACCCAGTCGCTCTTTTGCGCCAACTTTTTTAAACTACGGGAAATATGAAATTCCGAAAAATCGAGAACTCCACGTTCCATAGGAGAAAACCAAAGTACCGGAACGTCTTCTTCTTGTGGCCAGGGAAAAATCCCGAAGCTGTAGGCTTCTAAAAGTGTCTCCACTTCTAGGTCATCACCAATAGCAACCAGTCCATCTCTACGAGTTAGGAGAGGATCGGGGAAACGGGTTCTTTTATCAAAAAATAGCTTCATAATTAGTGTAATTATAACCACTTATAAGAATAAGAGTCTCGAAAAAAGCCCATCAAACCTTTTATTCTTTTAAAACGGGATTCCGGCAGCAAAAGTTGTAAAACCCTAAAAGTTGTCGTTTTTTAAAGAGTTATTTTGCACTTCCCTTTGGAACGTGTTAACTCTGGCTCTACTTTTATTGTTAATTTCGCAGAGCGATATAGTTGTTCTGTATTCACTCACCAGATAGAGAGAGGTTTGGTCGCATGTCTAAGAACTGGGATTTAAGTAAGGTGCGAAACATTGGGATTTCTGCCCACATTGACTCCGGTAAAACGACGCTCACTGAGCGTATTTTGTTTTATACGGGAAGAATTCACGCCATTCATGATGTAAGAGGAAAAGATGGTGTTGGAGCCAAAATGGACTCCATGGAACTAGAAAAAGAGCGTGGAATCACAATCCAGTCAGCAGCCACCAACGTTCAGTGGAAAAACACGGAGATCAATATCATCGATACTCCCGGACACGTTGACTTTACCATTGAAGTGGAACGAGCCCTTCGCGTGTTAGATGGAGCCATTCTTGTTCTTTGTGGTGTATCAGGAGTTCAGTCCCAGTCTATTACGGTGGACCGACAGATGCGACGTTACAATGTTCCCCGACTCGCATTTATCAATAAATTGGACCGATCAGGAGCCGATCCTTTCCGAGTAACCACGGCTCTAAGAGAAAAACTTCGCCACAACGCCGTTTTAACTCAGTTGCCTATAGGTCTTGAAGACGCCCATGCCGGTGTTGTCGATCTTGTCACTATGAAAGCCTACACATTTCATGGCCCTAATGGTGAAGAAATTAAGGTGGAGGAGATTCCTGCTGATATGCTGGAAGATGCTCAAAAATACCGTCATGAATTAATTGGCGCCGCCGCTGATTTTGACGATACCGTAGGTGAAAAATTCTTGATGGAAGAAGAGCCTACAGTAGAAGAGTTGAAAGCCGCTATCCGCAAAGGTGTTCTTTCTCTTGATCTCACTCCAGTTTTCTTAGGTTCCGCCTATAAAAATAAAGGTGTCCAGCTGCTTCTAGATGCAGTTGAAGATTACCTCCCCTGCCCAACTGACGTGACCAACGAAGGTTTGGATATGGATAACGACGAAGCTAGACTCACTCTACCCTGTGATGCTGATAAACCTCTCGTAGCTCTTGCGTTTAAATTAGAAGATGGTCGTTTTGGACAGTTAACTTACATGCGTATTTACCAAGGAACTATGCGCAAGGGAGATTTCATCCACAATATGGCCAACCAAAAGAAAGTGAAAGTGCCTCGTCTAGTCCGTATGCACTCAGACGACATGCAAGACATCGAAGTTGCTTATGCCGGTGATATCGTCGCCCTTTTTGGTGTGGATTGTGCGTCTGGAGACACCTTCACTGATGGAACCGTCAATATCACAATGACCTCTATGTTTATTCCAAATGCTGTGATCTCCTTAGCTGTTGCTCCTAAAGATAAAACTGGTGCTGACAATTTCACTAAAGCACTCACAAAATTTCGAAAAGAAGACCCTACGTTCCGTGTTCACCGCGACGAAGAGTCTAATGAAACCATTATTTCAGGAATGGGTGAGCTTCATTTGGAAGTTTATATTGAGCGGATTAAGCGTGAGTTTAAATGTGAAGTGATCGCAGGCGCCCCACAGGTGGCGTATCGAGAAACGATTAGTTCTCCAGCCGACTATGATTACACTCATAAGAAGCAAACGGGTGGTTCCGGTCAGTTTGCGAAAGTTATGGGGAAAATGGTTCCCTATGAATCAGAAACAGAAAAGACTTACAATTTTGTCAACAACATCCGTGGAGGGCGTATTCCTAACGAATACATCCCTGCTGTCGACAAAGGCTTCCAAGAAGCTTTGGATAAAGGAACACTTATAGGATTCCCTATCGTCGGCGTTCAAATGGAACTTGATGATGGTGCTTACCATGATGTCGACTCCAGCGAGATGGCCTTTAAGATCTGTGCGATCGCTGCCTTCCGACAAGCCTATGAAAAAGCAAGTCCCATTGCTCTAGAGCCGATCATGAAGCTTGAGGTTCAAGCTCCAGAAGAGTTCCAAGGTTCAGTTATGGGTCAAATCAACCAACGTCGTGGTATGATTTCTGGAACGACAACGATTGAAGGAACTGTAACTGTAGACGCTGAGGTTCCATTAACGGAAATGTTTGGCTACTCGACGGATCTTCGCTCTGCGACTCAAGGGAAAGCTGAGTTCACTATGGAATTTGCCAAGTACTCTCCCGTTCCTCGTGGAATCCAAAACGAGTTAGCCAAAAAATACCAAGAAAAAAGAGAAGCCGAAAAGAAGTAGTTCTTTATGATTCTCTTTTTTTTAGTATTGAATCAACAGGGGCACGGCCCCTGTTTTTTTAAGGAGTTCTGCATATGAATAAAGAGGAATTAGCTAAAGCTATCTATGAAATCTCTCATCTTACGGGAGAGTTCATACTTCGCTCTGGAACAATATCCAATGAGTACTTTGACAAATATCAATTTGAATCCCAACCGAATTTACTACAAGAAAT
>JAGRAG010000259.1 GCA_020435025.1 Bdellovibrionales bacterium
CATTGAGTTAATGAAAAGTGTCCACATAACAACAGCTAGATAAATGAAATAGCTCCATCTTTTCATCACTAAAATTCCGACTCCTGCTGCCGGGAAAAAACCATAAAATTCTATTAATTCCGTTAAGGAACTTTTTGTTGCATGCAAGGAGGTATATTGAATCAGAGGAAGTTGGGCAATCGCCGCATTAAAGATAAGACTAAAAAGTGGCATAAGGATCAGCAAAAGTGCAAATACAAGAAGTGGCATCGGTTTGTTTTTCATATGCCCTAAGAATAAGCGACCCTTATCCTACTCGGAAGTGGACGACTTTATTTATAGTATTTAGTCCAGCCTAAATGTTCACAATTTACATTAAACCGATTTCACGCAATCGCTGATTTAAGAATTCTTGAGATGTGATGTCGGGATACTTTGCTCCATCACCCCTGCAGGACTCGATGCAGGTCAACATGGCATCAGGATGAGGATGCATAAAAAACGGCATCGAGTAGCGGCTGGAGTTTTCTCCATCATTGGGATTCACCACTCGGTGAGTTGTCGACGGAATGACCTCATTGGTGATGCGAGATAACATGTCTCCCGCATCGACTATTAAATTGTGCCTAGCCGTTTCCACGGGCACCCATTGGCCCTGTCGGTCGAGAAGTTCCAGCCCAGAAGTTGATGCCGCGACAAGAATGGTGATGAGATTGATGTCCTCATGAGCTGCGGCCCGCACACATCGAGGATCCGTGCCTTCGGGGATTGGAGGGTAATGCAGCAACCGCAAAATGGAATTGCTGTCATTGGTAAGATCTGTGAAATACCGTTGGGGAAGGTCTAAAGCGGGAGTCAGAGCCTGAAGCATAGTTTGACCCACATTTTCTAGTGTCTTAAATAGAGCTGAAAAAGTCTGCTGAAAATAAGGCACCTCTTTGGGCCATAGATTCTTTGCATAGCCTTCATATTTAGGATGGCCCGGCTCTAACAGTTGTCCCACATGCCAAAACTCCTTTAGGTCATGAACGTCGGCGTCTTTGGCGTGTTCCGTTCCAAAAGGGGTGTAACCGCGTTGTCCACCACCTTCTGGACAGAGATAAGACTCTTTGATTTTAGTAGAAAGAGAAAAAAACTGTCGTGATTTTTCATAAGCCTCATCAAGGAGTTCTTCACTCACGTCGTGGTCTTTTAAGATAACAAAGCCACACTCTTTTAGTCCTGAAAAGAGTTCTTTGGTGAACTCGTTTTTTTCCGTGGCTGACCCTTCAAGGTATTTACGAAAACTGAGTTCCTTAATCTGTGTGGCCATGGTTCCCCCTTATAAATAGGTCGTTGAGACCTCAGTAACTCACGACCAGAGTGATCGTGAGTCGGTCGAAAATTGTGATACTTAATTTTTAGACATCAATTGCGTGAGTTTTTGACTGAAGCGGACTGGATCTTTAATGGGAGATCCTTCGTTCAGAAGAGCCTGATTGTAGAGGATCTCTGCCCAAGTTTCCTGTTCACTTTCCGGAATCTGCATCATTTTCTCAATCACAGGATGGTCAGGATTGATCTCCAATGTTCTTTTGCTTACGGGAACTTTCTGACCCATGGCTTCCATCATACGCTCCATACGCGCTGACATTTCTTGTTCACCAGCCACAAAACAGACGGGAGCACTTTTTAATCGAGAGGAGAGCTTGACGGTAGAAACATTGGTTTCTAAAGCTTTTTGCATCATGGAAGTGAGTTTTTCATATTTTTTCTCATCTTCTTTGAGTTTGTCTTCTTTGGCCTTTTTTTCTTCCTCAGAATCCAATTCCAAATCATTAGCCGTTACGGATTTCAATTTTTTGCCATCTTGATCGGAGAAGACCCCCATGACCCACTCATCCACCGCATCAGTGAGTAGAATAACCTCATAACCTTTTTCTTCAATCGCTTCTATGTAAGGGCTGTTTTTCAATTGATCAATGTGATCGCCAGTTAAGAAGTAAATCTCCTTTTGAGTTTCCGGCATTCTGGAAATGTACTCTTCAATCGTGGTGAAGCCATCTTGTTTGGTGGAACGGAAAAGACAGAGTTTTTCGATCTTTTCTTTATTGCTGTGATCACCGGGAATACCTTCTTTTAGTGTCGCGCCAAAGGTCTTCCAAAATTTTTCATAAGCCTCTCTATTGTCTTTCAGTTCGTCTTTGAGATACGAAAGAATTTTGCTCGTTAAAGCCTTACGAATGGCCGAAACTTGACGATCTTGTTGAAGAATTTCACGAGAGACATTCAGAGAAAGGTCACTGCTATCAACGATCCCTTTGATGAATCGGAAGTAGGTGGGGAGGAGTTCTTCGGCATTATCCATAATAAAGACACGCTTGACGTACAAACTTAAGCCCCATTTGTGCTCTTGCGAATTAAAGTCAAAGGGTTTTTGAGAAGGAATAAACATAAGAGCTGAAAACTCTTGCATGCCCTCAGCTCGAAAGTGAATGGTCTTTAAGGGATCGGTCCAATCATGACAAATGTCTTTGTAAAACTGATTGTATTCGTCTTCTTTGATCTCTTTGGGATTTTGTAGCCATAAAGCTTTACGAGAGTTCAAAATTTGATCGTCTATAACGTCTTGATACTCGTTGTCTTTGACCTTTCCCTCTTCATCCCGAACCGGCTCTTGACGAGTGACCTGCATGCGAATCGGATACTCAATAAAATCCGAATACTTTTTCACCAACCCTTTCAGGACCCATTCTTGAGTGAAGTCCTGAACCTCTTCCTCGGCTGCAAATTCTTTAAGATGTAGAGTGATCGTGGTTCCGTGACCTCCGGCTCGTGGCACATCAGAGATCGTGTACTCGCCGTTACCGGTGGACTCCCATAGCACTCCTTCTGAACTGCCAGCTCGTTGAGTGTGAAGGGTGATTTTATCAGCCACCATAAATGCGGAGTAAAATCCGACTCCAAACTGTCCGATCAATTCAGGGTTTTCTTTAATTTTTTGAGCATTTTCTAAAAAAGCTTTGGTTCCCGAATGAGCAATAGTTCCAATATTTTTTTGGACCTCCTCGCGATTCATTCCAATTCCGTTATCTTCAATGGTGAGAGTCTTTTTATCGGAGTTGGGAGTTAATCGAATCGAGGACTCCTCATCAGAGAGTTTCCACTGACTATTGGTTTTGGCTTCAAAACGCAGTTTATCTAAAGCATCCGAGCCATTTGAGATAAGCTCCCTTAAAAAGATCTCTTTGTGTGAATAAAGAGAATGAATCATTAAATCGAGTATTTGTTGCACTTCTGCTTGAAAGGAAAGAGTCTCCTTGGCCATGATTCCTCCTGGGGATAAAACAGTCATTCATTGCTAAATCCTGCATATATATCATGAAAGCCAAAATGGTCCAGCATTGTGTAACATAAACTTAAAGATTTCGAACCACCCCTTCTTATTTCACAAGCTGCGTCTTTTCATTGCAGGGGAATTCTTTAAATGGATTTGTAGGTTCTTATTCTCCCTCAAAAGCGAGTTCGGATCGGTGCGGTGCTCACGATAGTGAGCGCCGCTGCCGACCGCCCTGTTTGAGCCTTTTGAGGGAGAATAAGAACCTACAAATCCATTTAAAGAATTCCCCTGCAATGAAAAGACGCAGCTTGTGAAATAAGAAGGGGTGGTTCTCATCGGTAAAAAGGGAAGGGGATGATGCGTAGTGGCGAAATTGAAATGTAAAGGATACATGATTGGTTAGAATTTGGTTTTGCTTTTGCTTTTTTGTCTCCATTTTCTTAACGTCTCTGGCAAATCTCGGATTTCTTTAACGGAATCGGAATGAATGGAAAATGTGGGGGACATATGTTTGGGAAGTTAACAACTTGTTTATCAATTTTTGCGCCTGTGAGTTTGGCTCTGAGTGTGCAAATGGCATCGGCAGCCAATTCTACGACCAATATGAATTTGGACCCGGATCAGTCCAGTTCATCTATTAAAATGCCACGAGCGAAAAGCAAAAAATATGATGAACTCAACGAAATAACTGATGCCGAGCTACGAGCAAAGGCGGGTTCTCGTTCTAAGTACTCTATTAGTGGAGAGTTGTCTTATTATGGCTCTGAGATCTCAGATCCCTTTCGTGAAGACACTCCCAATCCCGATAACAATCCTGGACTTCACAAGACATCAATGAATGGAAGCCTTTTTGGCCGATATAGAATCGATAAGCAAGCGACACTTGGGTTTGGAACAGGAGTCAGCATGTTGACCCCCTTTCATGGTGTTGAACGCTTTGATATGAAAGATCCTCGAATCTCTTATGATGTGATCTATAAAACGCAATCGGGGATTCAGGCTGTGACATCGACAAGCTTAACGTATGTCACGAATCCCGATTATGTGGAAATTGGTGAAATTGCAGGAATTGGTTTTTATCAGGCGGCTAAGTATCGTGTGGGCCGTTGGACATGGGGTGCATCCTTATCCGCAAGTGCTTACTATTACGATCGTGGTTATCAAAAGTCTGATGGGAATGCTGCGAACTATTTTTTAACTCTCTCTCCAAGCTTTAACTATAAATTCAATGACAATGTTCGTTTTAAGACTTCTTTTTCTAGAGGAATTCGAAATTTAAGAAAAGCCAATGATTGGGGAGCTTGGGACAATCGTGCGGCGACTGGTAAGGTTGGCTTGGGCATTTCTGTATCCAAAGATGTTTACTTAAATCCCTATCTTTATTTTTACCCGGAAAGCTTTAGTTGGGAGAACACATCTTTAAGCTTTAGTACGATCTTTTCCATATTATAAGATATAAAATTTCAGGATTGAAATATATCAATAGAGCGAACTTTAAAGGAGTTCGCTCATTTATTTAATGGCCTCAGCCATGGCCTGATCAATCGCTTTTTGCAGGTTTTCTATT
>JAGRAG010000260.1 GCA_020435025.1 Bdellovibrionales bacterium
GTTTTGAACACTTGCATAAATGATTGTTGGGCAGACTGTAAGGGAGGATTATGGAACAACGCATTGATAATTGTTATAAAGATGTAATGCGCAATTGTATTAACTGCACCCTTTCATCCGCAATGAATGGGTGCAGTGAATGTCCGTTTAAAAACTAAATCGGACTTTAAATGCGAGGTCGCTCATTGTGGGACCTTTATAGTTGTCAGCAATCCAACCAAAGTGATCCAGTCGTTCTAATCCAAGAGAGAGTTCATCTTTTAGGTGATAGAACATCGCATAACCTAATGCGGGCCCAAGAGCCGTTTCATCTTTTCCACCAGTGGTGCCAGCAGTAATAGACTGGATAGCAAAGCCACCGGTTAAGTGGAAGTCCCAACTCCCTCGATGAAAATGAGGACGTATAAAAGCTCCTGCTAATGTGATCCCATGCGCACCCTTTGCTGTATCTTTAGAGTAGATCCGAGCATAGCCGCCAATACCAAAAGTTCGATGATAACCCATTTCGTAATCCGCTCCAAAGGCAAAACCACCTTGAGTAAACCCAACACTGCCATATATGTGTGAGTTGAAACTGGCAAATGCTGAACTACTGGTCACTGCTGCATGTGCTGGAACGCCTAAACAGAAAACAAAAGCGATTAACAACTTTTTCATTTTATGAAACTCCTTGGTGACAGACTTAAGAAAAAAATATTTTAGCAATAATAAATTGTTATTGAAACCCTATATTCATTCGCTGTGCATAAAATCTCACTGGAGTGTTTTAAACAGCCTTCTTTCATTGCAAATCCATTCCTTAAAAAAATTAAACAAGAAGGGGCGCTCAAAAGCGAGTTCGGTTGGTGCGATGCTCGCGCAGCGAGCATTTCTGCCGACCGCCCTGTTTGAGCCTTTTGAGCGCCCCTTCTTGTTTAATTTTTTTAAGGAATGGATTTGCAATGAAAGGAGGCTGTTTAAATTCGAGTCAAAATTATAAGGGTTGTCATATGATGGCAGGTGTAATTTCTTCGATGACCATTGTTTTTAAGGACGTGAGTGCAAAAGTGGTTTATGAACCTAGCGTGTTTTCAGTTCATACACTTATTGAAAAAGGATCCGTTATGAAATCAGTTCTAATGTTCTTTTCTTTGTTGCTACTTTCAGTACCGGCCGTCGCCGATTGGAAAGTGGAGCAGTCCCATTTGAAAATGGCCTTAAATGGTGGCGTGGTTTCTTGTGCAAACTCTGAAAATTACTACAATCGGGCACGGGAGGGGGCTTTTGTTCTCTCTGATTTGAATGTGGAAGTAAAAAATAAGTCGCATTTGCATATGGGATTTCGTTTTCATTTTCTTAAGTGTGAAAAAAAGCTACAGAGCTATGTTTGGAAAACTACGGATTATTATCAAGCTCGCCAGTTCACTCACTATTTAGATGATTTGCATTCGGGAGGTCTGAGAGCCGTTCAGATCAACGTGGAAGCTAAAGATGGAGCGTTGTTGGCTGTTT
This sequence comes from Bdellovibrionales bacterium, assembly GCA_020435025.1. Classification (GTDB taxonomy): domain Bacteria; phylum Bdellovibrionota; class Bdellovibrionia; order Bdellovibrionales; family UBA1609; genus JAGRAG01. Next base: position 1,492 of record JAGRAG010000260.1, read on the forward strand.
CCGAAAATTACGATATCTTAGCCAGTGCTGAGCTTGTGTCCGGCCAATCTCAATATTTGCTAGTCATGGATTTGCAAAAATCTTTAACCTCTCAACAAAAATCGGAATTGGAACAGGGTGAGACGGTACGCGTTCAAACGGAAATTATGATCCAATCTCATAAGAGATACTCTAATAGCGATGGCGTAAAAGGGGATTGGAGACAAACGGCTTCTGTTGGAAGCTATTTCGTAAATGTGTTTTTGAAAATGGATGATGGCTTACCAAAAGTCATAGGGGTTCGTTGAACCCCTATGGAACTATCATCAGACTCGTTTGATTTCAACTTCTATGGACTTGTCAGGTAGTATCCTAAGAACCTTTATCTGAATTCCATTGTACGGCTCTATAAATGTTTCTTGAAAATTTAAAATCCCGTCTAGAGCGTCAAATAAGGAATAGTCGTAAAACTTCTTCTGATAAACGGATCCAAAGGAGTTGGGATGAGTGTCCAGCAGATAGGTTGTGACACAGCGATTGTTTTTTAGAAAACCCCCACGAATCTGTAGACCTAATGGGTCTATCATATAAGAGCTTCGGCCACTGCGAGGATGAAGGGCGATCTGTCGAAAGTATTTTTGGGGGTCAGAGAGATCTTCAATGCGACGGTCAAATCCCTCGGCCGTGCGATT
>JAGRAG010000261.1 GCA_020435025.1 Bdellovibrionales bacterium
CCTTAGACAATAAAACTTTTCCAGACTTTTTTAAGGTAGCTAGTATTCTACTTATCACTTCTCTTTCCGTTCCAAACTCTTTCGCCAATTCCTGATGAGTAATGATAATTTCGCCAAAAGAATTTTGTCTCTCGCACAAAAAAGTAAATACTTGATCTTTTAGATTAGATGTGATGACTTCATCTATTTTCCTAACAAACTGTTCAAAGCGGTATGATAAGGATGAAAACACAAATTCGCGAAACTCCTTCGACTTTAATATTAATTCGCCAAAGTTTGCTTTACTTAGAACCCAGGCTTTAATATTGGTTTCGGTAATGGCGCTCGCCGAATACCTAACATCACTCAAAATGCAGCTAGAAGTTAACACACACAGATTTTCCGGATTCACTCTATACAAAACGTATTCACGACCATTTTCAGTAGTCTTAAATACTTTTATAATTCCTTCTCTCAACACTAGGAACTGACGACATTCATCCCCTTCAGAAAACACGCCTTGTCCGGCAACCCAACTCACTTCAGTGCCATTTTTCTCTATAAGATTCCTGACTTCCTGGATCATGCCACTCCTCTTTTCCGCTCTAATTCTTTTTGAAAAGGATCCAAATTCCCATCACGATAAATGCACCTCCCGATAGAATTTTCATTTTTTCAGGCGAAATATATTTGCCAATGAAAGACCCTGCTAAAACTCCTAAAGTTCCAGCAAAAGCCAACGCCACGACCGTACCTAACCAAACAGATACCGTTGATTTTGACTGCGCCGAGGCGGCAAACGCAGCAAACTGAGTCTTATCTCCTAACTCAGCAATAAAAATTGTGGTAAATGTAGCAAAAAACACTGACCAATTCATCCTGTTTCCTTTTTGATTTCTATTGAGTAAATATTCCCGATTTAAAATTGCCTTGTCTGCCGGAAAAATTTGAACCGCCGTTTGACACCGAGTGCACAAATCACGGATGGGCCAATCAACACTTGATTTTTCTATAGGCAGAACCTCCAAACATTTTGGGCAATGCCCTGTTCCGCCTAGCACAACCTTCTCTCTCGTGTATGTGGAGTAGGCAGCAACAGGAGCAACCAGCAAAAACAAGGGAACCAAAACAAAATGAAGAATAGGGATGAAAACACAAAACAATGCGATCCCCAAAAAAATCAATCCCCACTGAATAGATCTCTTAACTCTTTGCGGATGAGTCCACTCCTGAATGTAAACTAACCCGTGAGCCACCTTTTCGTCAGAACTGACTATCTTTACTGCCACTTCTTTTCCGAGAGTTTTCCATCTTTTTTGATTTTCTGAATTGCCTTCAGCAACACCACTCACTATATGACTCCCATTGATTGTCCTTTTCTTCTAAAAATGTGGACCTAAAATCAATAAAAATCAAGAAACTCTGCCTTGCTTCTTTTCGTAGCAATCTTGAAATACAAAATTGTAATGAAATCGATCTCATCACTTCCTGATTCTTTTTGTTTGCCACTCAGCGAGAGGCGTTTCCATCGTAGGGATTACAAGATTTATTGTTAGGGAACCGCGTGGATTCCTGACTGACCGATAAGCAAGTTGGTTCCCCCACTGGAATTAATCGGGTTGATTCCATGAATGTAGATTTTTTTGCCCCTATGAAGATCTCTTTCTGCGTTGGTCATTTCGATTCTAAACCGATGTTGGGCGCTATCTGTCATACAGGCTGCGGCGACTTCTGGTTCCCCCGCAACACTCGCAGCAACACCTTTAAGCAAGGTTCCTGTCGCCGCACTTCCGCCAAGATACACATGCACAGCAATGGCCTTTTCATATCCACGATAACACGCCCATCCCTTAATATAGTACTTGCCACCTTCTAAGGCCACTCCGTCAATGTACCCTTTTACCGGCCCAAGCGGAGGAACTGTGAAATCACCCGAATTGACCAATAAGGAATTGGGCTGCTGAATCCCCTCAGGGACAATACCATGTATATAAATTGGTTTTTCTGCATGAGCGTTTCGTTCATTCGCGCTTAACTCAAACTGAAACCGGTGTGGAATTTCTGATGTCTGACAGAGTGTGCTGACGGCAGCTTCACTATTTCGGTTGGCAACGGAAGTTTTCAGCAACTGTCCACTTCCAGCAGGCCCTCCCACATAAAGATGCACTCCAATGGACCCAGGATGCTTTTTAAAACAGGCCCATCCGTGAACTATGGCAGTATCGTCTTGATTGATAACTCCCCCTATAACTCCATCTATGGGACCTATAGTAGGATTAGGTTCAACCGGTGGGTTTGGTTCTCCCGCAGGGCCTCTATCTATTATGTCACTTTGACACTGAATAGAAAGAGCCCGTGAAGTCCCTTTGTTGGCATACTGAGAAGAGTGGTCCGGCATAGAGTGAGCCGCTTTTAGTTTAACATAGAAATCATCTCCACTAGCAAAGTAAGACATTTGCTGACTGTTGCGTAGAAGGTTCAAGCTAGCCATCGCTGTGGCTCCCGACAAAGAACAGTTGTGACCATAACCCAGCAGTCGAATCACAGGACTGAGACGCGACAGTTGTTCAGCTTGAAAGATGACGCCTAAATTATTAGGTCTTGAGTAATTTTCTGGAAACTCAAAAGTGTATTCGTACCGATCTAAAATCATGTTGGCTTTATTGTGCAATGTAACCTGTTGTAGCTGATCCAGGGATGCAATCGATCGTTTCCCATCACTTCTGGTGACTCTAAAAGGAGTCAGATTCGAATCCCCCGGGGTCCGAAAGGTCAGCAGGCCCACATCGTAGCGGCAGATAAGAGCCTTCCAAGTCGCATTTTTAGTACAGCGAGCATCTTCATGTAGAGGATGATCCGGAACAATCAGCGCCCCTGGAGTTCCTGTTAGAATTCCATTGACATCCTTAACGGCCATCGACCAAAGGGAATCATCCCAATTCAAACCCGCAGCGGGATTTAAATCTATCATCTGAGTGGGCTGGGGAGAAAAGCTAACATCGACCACTTGATTGACCCAGCGATTGGCTCCTCCTATGGGAAAAAATGGGATCGATGTAACATCTAGTCCTTGATAAGTTTCACGCTGCGAAGAAAAGTCTGCAAAGTGAACGCGATTTAACTCAAAAGGGCCGTCGTAGATAATAATCCCTTTGGGACCCTGCCGGAGAACAGCATCATCTGCTGAGGAGTAGTTTTCACTCTTACCAATAACTAGGGTGTCTTCGACCACTTGGTTGTAAGCAAAAAACAAAGACCACCTATTGTCTGCAAAAATAGAGTTTCGAAATTTAGCCGTCGAGCCCCGAAAGTAGGCACCCGCTCGGCGGCTTTTATAAGCGGTCAAATAGTCAAAATGAGGAACAACTGAAGGAAAATAGTGTGCGGTAACGAGCTGACGATCCGTCGAATTGTTCGGATTGCCTGCAAGCGCCCCATCATCGGCCCCATCCCATGTAAAGCCCACATCGTTTGAATGGGCAATATTTCTCTGAAACGACCATGTTACAGAAAACAATGGACGATGAGTCACACCTGAAGATTGGGGAGACACCACAAAACAACCCGTATTGTCACACTTAATGGCTCTTCGAAAAGACATCCAAAAGCCAGACCCTTCAGATCCCGAAGCCACATTGCCAACAATGTAATTATTAGGATGAGATATCCAAAATGTCGAAGGTGGACTGAATCGATCAAACAGCCCTGTGACATCCGACTGCAGCACCTCACGACCCCTTGGAGGACGTTTAGAAAGCATTCCTAAATTTCCAATCAACCGATTGCGCTCTTCATTTCCATCTTCTAGAAAAAATCCGTGTCCAAAATGATTAAAACAAACATTGTTTTGCACCAATGCTCCTAAAGTACCATGAACCGTAATACATCTTTGATAGGAGTCATGAATACTGGAGTTAACAATGAATTGACCCGAAACCTCACCGGCCCGATGCCAGTGAAAGGGGTATCGAGCCATTTCACCCATGCGACCCATATTGGAAAACTCAACACTGTCAACAAAGGCCTTTCCGCCATTCATCACCATGGAATGAGCCCCTAAATAGGAGGCTAGAAAATCACCCCCCTCACTATAGATTTTGATGTTTCTTGTGAGATTGGCCACTTCCGCACGATGGTTGAGCTGCCAACGACTCGCTCCCCGAGCAAAGTTCTGCACAGAACCCCAATGAGTGTAGGTTAAAGGTCGATCCAGCTGCACTCTATTTTGACTTACGCTGACCACTTGACGCCGTTCTGCTTCCGTATGACGAAAAGTGGTGGGACCAATTACAACTTCGTCCCCGGGTTGCCAGCTCACAGGAGATGACAAAACGATGGTTGAGTCACCAGCGCGCGCCGTTTGTGTTAAGTAAAGCCAAGTGCTGTTTTGATTGGAACCATAAAATCTCCACTCCCCTCCACTCATTACAGAAAAAGAGCGCTCTCCCATATGCCCCAAACTCAATCCCGGGCGAATACCAATCTCTAGCTGTCCTAAAAATCGACGAGTGGCCTGACCACAGATAAACTTTCCAGAGATTTTGACGGCCTGAACTGAAAATTTAAAGCGACCGGTTTCTGGGCAATGCAGCTCTCCTTGAATAGAAAGAAGCCCGACATGAATATCCGTATCAATAAGAACCACAGCTCCAGGACCAATGAGCAAAGTATCGTTACTAACAGCTAACTCTGACAGCCGATGTGTAAAAGGACTTTGTGATGACTCACTGGCTGTTTCAGACAACATCATCTGAGTCACTTCCGCTTGATTTTCGCCTCGCAAGTATTTGTGGATTATAGGCAAGACTTCCTGAACTTGGTTTAAAGACTCTTCTATCGTCGACGCTATGGGCTCGGCTAGAGGATCTGGAAAAACATGGCGATGTAAATCGTTATGAGCCAAAGCCAGTTTTTGAGCTAAATAGCGTGCCTCTGGTTCTGTTTTAGTTGAAATCTCAAAAAGAACTTGATCGGAACTATTTAACAAATCCACTAATTCTTGTTTTGATAACTCAGTATGCCTAGAAACCTGGATCATTTCTGCTGGAAGCGGAGCTTCTAGTAAGGTGCAATTCTGCATGGATATCACTAAAATAAAAATGACAAAATAGACCATCCTTTTCCCCCGAATTGCAAAGTTGCAATCAGAAAACCAATCGGAAAGAATCACTATAGAAATGAACGAATACTGATCTTACGACCGTCTAGAAACTGGACAGAAGAGTTCTTGTCTCAATATGAGTCATTAGCAAACCGCACTCTTTTATTGGGAATCCATCGAAGACGAACGGTTATGAAGCTAATATCCAAAATTTAATTGAAAGGCGGACTTTCGCTCCCATTCAGCGTAGGGATCAAGGATGACGTTGTCGTTAATTTTAAATTTTGCGTAGTTGCCGTAAGTGTAATAACCGGCTGGACCACTACAGACGAAAACAAAGCGATTGCCATGGAAGAGCTTCCCTCGATCCACATTTGAAAAAACACACTGATGACCAGAGCAAACTAACTGAACGTGAGAGCGCACCGCACCGACATCATGAGTATGAAGCCAGTTTGGATTGCTATCAAAAAGGGCTTCGGCACGATAAATAGGATGGCCCGAGCGACTGACAACTTGCATCCGTTCGATCACAGCTTCACTGCATCCGCCATTAGAACCGGAAACTATAGTGAACACGGTATAATCAATTTTAATATCGATATCATAACCATCAGAAAGAATCAGCTGATTGGCCTGTGCGGACGTAACACTGAAAAAGAAGCTTAAAACAAACAAAATCGTGCGCATTCAAATCCCCCTGACTGGCGATAAACTCTTGATACGGACTACTCTTCACTCCTTTTTTGGGACAGTGTCAAGAGTTCCGTCTATGTATGTAAATATCTTCATAATCTTTAATGAAAATAGACCTGGCTATAAACAACTTACATACTATCAAATCTAAAACTTAGCTGTCCTTGGACTTGATGTGAGACTTCTCAATGATGTCTGTTAGACGAATGCCATAGCGATCATTTGTAATAACGATCTCACCACGAGCAATGTGTCGGCCATTCATGTAAAGATCAATGGGCTCACCGGCAAACTTGTCCAGTTCCAAAACGTGACCTTTTTTTAAGGCCAAAAAATCTTTGACTTTGAGCATTCGTCTGCCAAAAACGCCAGTGATCGTAACAGGAATGTTTTTAATAAATTTAAGATCCCACATGGGATCCATCTAAAGCAAATTTTGCGCCTATAAAGTACCCGTCTTTTGGGGTTTTCCGCCTTCTTATCCTATTTCAACAGGGAAAATCGGAACTCCTCCTCTTTGCTCAGAACTGCGAGTTCCTTTTTCTACTGTTTTGGCAGCATGTCAGCCGGAAAGCAGGGCGAATTCTTAAAGGCGAAGTCGTTACAAATTTCCAACACCTTTCCAGTTGCGTTTCGCCAGAGGCAAACTGATACTAACACCTAGAAAGGATTGAGACTTATGAGAAAGATTGAATTGTTCGAGCCGAATAATTTTGAGGCCGAACGCCATTTTTACCCAAAGGCCTTAAATTCACAGCTCCATGCCATGGTGAGCCACTTTTTCAACCTGGACCACGAGCGAATCATTCAAAGGTATGTTCATTTAAATCCCAAAGTGCAACCGGAAGTATTAAAAAATCTGCTCACCTATCAGAGCAAGTACTTTTTTTGGGGCGGATCGGACCTCTTTTATGTGACCACCCAACAAGGGAATCGAAAGATGGTGGTCCTGGAGACCAACTCTTGCCCGTCTGGCCAAAAATCAATGCCGCCGCGAACAGACGATGACGAACACCGAGGTTACAAGTACCTAATTGAACGATCGTTCCTGCCACTTCTTAAAAAAAAGAGGCTACCCAAAGGGGCTCTAGCCGTCATTTATGACAAAAACTACATGGAGGTTTCTGGCTACGCCTCCACCCTTGCTGATCTCACCCAAGAAGAGGTTTACCTCATTCCCCATTTTCATGGAGAAAATCAACACCTCAGTTCCAGAGAGGATGTGCTAACTGTTCGGCTTGAAAGTGGCGAGCACATTCCCATTCGCGCAGCTATTCGTTATGTTACACAAAAGCCATGGAATCGGTTGCCGGTAACTAGCAAAACCTTTATATATAACTCAACTCTCGTGTGTTTGTCGGGAGGAAGAAATAAACTGGTTGCCAATAAAGCCTATGAGCTTTTTAATTCTGAGCTTTCAGGCAGCGGCCTTAAAATACATGTTCCTGAAACTATCAAAGATGTCAGCAAACTAGAAATCCCTCTTTGGGTTCAAAAATTTGGAGGCAAAGCCGTTATCAAAATCCCCTACTCCAACGCCGGGCAGGGAGTGTTTACGATCACACACCCGGAAGAATTGGATCGCTTTATGGAACAAGATCACCCCTATGATCAGTTTATTGTGCAAAGTCTTATAGGTCATTACAACTGGAGCTCTGTTAGCGATCATGGTCGCTATTTTCACGTCGGAACGGTTCCTAATAAAAAAGGCAATATCTTTATCGCTGACATACGCATGATGATTTACTCTTCCCCTGAAGGTTTTTTTCCTTGTGCGACCTACGCACGACGAGCCCGCAAACCCTTGGAACCCAAAATGGGAGACAACAGTTGGGAGGTTTTAGGAACCAACCTTTCCAAAAAAGTTGCAGAAAACCAATGGGACTCTGAAACCTCAAGACTGATGTTGATGGACCGCAAGGATTTTAATGCCTTAGGAATTGGGATTGACGACCTTATCGAAGCCTATATACAAACAGTATTAACAGTAATTGCTATTGATAAAATGGCACAGAATTTAATTAACAAAAAAGGTCAATTTCGCATGAAACTGTTCCGCTCTCTCGACCACGACGAAGCTCTGTTGCGCGAAATTATGGAGTGAACGTTTCATGAAAAAAGAAGTCCTTGTTATCAAGACCAAAGAAGATTTAAAAATCTCCTCTCTAAAAAAGGGGCAAACCCACCACGTCTTGATTCACATCACTGACAACTCTTTAGGTGTCCCGTGGCGTGTGCCTCTGATCGTTGTCAATGGCGCTAAAAAGGGTCCAATTGTTGGCCTTACGGCCGCACTTCATGGCAATGAACTCAATGGCATTCCCACTATTTTTAAATTGGCGAAGCAGATCAATCCGGAAAAAATGGCGGGCACATTGGTTATGGTTCCTATCAGCAACGTTCCTGGTTATTTAATGAACCAGAGGCATTTTTCCGACAATGTTGACCTCAATCGTATTATGCCTGGAAAAGCCAGTGGATTGCCTTCTAGTCTTTACGCCTATCAATTTATAAATAAAATTGTTAAACAATTTGACTACCTTTTAGATTTACATACTGCCAGTCATGGTCGCGTGAACAGTCTTTATATTCGGGCCGATCTAGAAAATGAAGAGTGCCGAACGCTCGCTTACTTGCAAAATCCTCAGATCATTGTTCAGAAATTTGATTCAGAAGGAACATTACGAGGTTGGGCAAATGAACACAATATTCCAGCAATCACCATTGAAATTGGCAACTCAAATGCGTTTCAACACAATTTGATTGATGAAACTCTTGAAGGAGTGATGAACACCTTACGTTTTTTTAAGATGATTCGTGGTAAAGTGAAAGATCTGGTTCAGGACACGATTATTTGTGATCACTCCTATTGGATTTACTCTAAAAAAGGAGGAATCGTCGATGTTTTGCCGGAACTGGCCGATGAAATTGAAGCTGGACAAATCATTGCCCGCGTCTTTGATGTATTTGGCAATGTCAAAGAGGAAGTAAAAGCCGATCGTTCCGGCGTTGTCATTGGAAAAAATGTGCGCCCCAATTGCGATGCGGGAACGCGAATCATTCACTTGGGAGTGCATTTAATGGACCCGCTTCCAAAAAACATTCCTGGCAATGAAGAATTTGTGGAGTGAATCAGAATAACATAACAAAAAAATTTAAATGTTCTTTTCTTTAATCTCATCTGTTTTAGGATAAAGACAATTTATAACACTCATTTAAAATTTTAGTGTGCCATTTTAAGATTCGTATCGCTGCAATCCTCTATGAAAAAACCAAATGGAAAAGGCAATGTAGGCTATAGCTCCACCTAGTCCCACTCCAAAAAGCGACCATCGAAAATCTCTTAGGAGTTCCACTGGTAGAAATCCGATAAAACCTGCTGGAATAATTGTAAACAAAAAAATCTTAAAGAG
>JAGRAG010000262.1 GCA_020435025.1 Bdellovibrionales bacterium
AACTCAATGCGAATCTAAAATAAAGTCCAGAAATAATAGAGGTGAAATGTCAAATAAAAAAAAAAAAAAATTTAATAGGAGTTACATATGCCCTCACCTGGAAATCCAAAGGCTCATTGGTTAGTTCGTCAAGATCGAATACAAGGAAAACAAGACGAATATATTGTTAAAATTGAAGACAATATCTTACCTGTAGTCAATTTCAACTCATTTGGAATATTGATCCAAACAGACCTAAAACTTCCAAAAGAAATTCTCGAAGCAGAGTTCTATTCGTATGGAAAGCTAATCTCGACTGTCGAATTACATGAAGTTAGATCATATATTGATGCCAAATCCAACCAAAGATTTATTGCCTACTCAGTGATTGGCGAGCCTATTAGAGTTGAAAAGGTATTAGCATTAAAAAAAGTCACTGATGTTATTACTGACAGCAATGAATATGCAAAACGCATGTCCCTGGTTCCGAAAGAGTTTCTTATGCAAACTCTTGAAATTCGGGCAAAGCTCATAGATCTAAAACAAAGAATAAAAGCTATAGAACCAGATCCATTTGAGCTGTACAAAACGGAAATCGACGAATATGAAAATACAATCTGTACGGAGATGGCTCACTATATTAGAGAAAATATAGCCTGTTCCTTTGAAGTTCTTGGGGAACTGCTATTCAAATTTGATGAAGAAAGTCGCAATGCTTCGATAGATTTCTTTAGGGAACAGGTTGGAGCAATCATCTATCAAGCACCTTACCCCAAAAGAGCATTTGAAAAACCCAGGGGGTATGCTGGTGACTTTGATATGATGATTTCGACATACAAACTCGAAAATCGTGGGCAAAATCTATTTGCCAAATGTATCCATAGATATTTTGTAGAAGAACAAGCCCCAAAAGCCGTCAGAAATCGAGCCGTCTATCTTAATAAGAAACTAATATCTTTTTTATCGGAAAACCCTGGTTCGACAGTCCTTTCTGTAGCTTGTGGACCGGCAATGGAAATCGAAACGATCCTCCTTAATCATAAAGATATTTTATCTAAAAACCCCAGCTTTCACTTCCTCGATCAAGATGATGAAGCGCTCAAATCAGCTCAACAAAATTTAGTTTCTATCAAAAATCGATATGACTTAAATCTTGAACTGAGCTTTCATCATGTTGCAATTAAAGACGTAATCGCTAAAGGTCTACAGGATCTTAAGTTCGATGTGATCTATTCAGCCGGCCTATTCGACTACCTAACTGCTCCTGTTGCCCAATTCGCAGCAAGTCGTTTATATGACCATTTAAATCCAGGCGGGCAACTGATTATTGGAAACTTTTCGATAGACAATCCAAATCAATACGGAATGATTTTGACAATGGACTGGAAACTTATCTACCGAACAAAAGAGGAGATGAAAGCCATACTTAAAAATCTACCGGGAGAAACAACTGTTGAAAGTGAGGATCTTGGAATCAATCTTTTCGCTGTATTGAAGAAACCATTGTCATAATCTAAGTCTTAACAATTTTGAATAGGCACGAATTTGATTAAATCAACTGATAGAGCATTAGATAAGGAAATTTACTACCAGAAAGATCTCGAAAGAGAACTGGATCGTCGCAGAAGTGTCATAGTTTTCGCTTTTCCACTACTTGTATTAATGTTTTGGGCAGCAGATTGGATATTTTCAAAATCTCAAGCCTGGATCTTTCTGGGCCTCCGCCTAACAATTATTCCTATCGCCGCTGCACTTTTTATCTATTTAAAAAGTAATACGTCATCAAATAAAAAACTACTTGCAATTGCTCTATATGCTGGTTGGCCAGCAGGCTTGATTTCCATTATGATTTTCATGAACGATGGAACCGAATCAATTTATAGGCATGGAATTATTCTTGTGGCTCTTTGCTCTTTAGTTTTTATACCATTTAAGAAAAGTATATTCTATATATCGTGCCTATCTCTTTATCTACCGTTCTATACCATCGGTATTTTAAAATCCAATAGCCCTAGCGACTTTGTAAACCTTTTGGAGTTCTTTCTTTTAACTGCTTTTATAGTCAGTATCAGTTATCAAATCTCTAAAACTAAGGACAAATTTAGAAGGGAGCTCGCCGATGTTAACTCTCAAAAAGCAAATGAGTTATCCTACAAAGAAGATTTAATTGAAGTACAATCAAATGAGCTTTACAATCTTCAATCATTGTCACATCAATTCAGCCCTAACATTATCAAACAAATGGAGTTAGGTAATTTCTCTGTTAACCAGGGATTTATTCAAGCTGACGTCTGCGCTATTTTTATTTGTATACAAGGATTTTCAGACAGAGTTTTAAAACTGGAAAACGGAAAAACCAGACGTATAATTGATATGTTTATTGAAGATACTCTAAAGCCTTTAATTCGCAGAAATATTACTATCGATAAGTTTGAAGGTGACAAAGTACTCGCTTTTTCAAATCAGCCGATTGAGCAATCAAATTATATAGAGCTAGTTTGCGAGGCAGCATTCGAGATTAGGGATAATATTCAATCTCGACAAGAAATGTATGATCGACTTTGGCGATCCGATTTTCACCTAAAATTTGGTATTTCCACAGGTAGAGTCACGGTAGGATTTTTTGGTAAAGAAAAAGCTTTTCAAACTTATTCAGCCATTGGATATCCTCTACCAAAAGCGGCCCGACTTACTTCTATATCACTAGATTCTAAAATTATTATCGATGAGAAGGTCAGAGATAAGTTAGATCCTCAAAAGTATAAATTTAAAAATATCGGGCCAAAAACATTGAAGGGATTCGAGGATGAAAACGTTGAGGTCTTGACTCTTGAAAAATCATCAGCGTTCATTAATACTTACAACAATCAATCCACAATATGCCCTAACTGTGAAAGTGACAATCTACAACTTGAACAAGATAGTTCTGGATTTTTTGTATTTATTTGCAAGGACTGTGAACAGAATAGGTATACGAAAAATTATTTGAAGGCATCATGACAACTAACAGGAAATTAGAACTAATAGACAAAAGAGAAGATGAGCACGCTAGAAGTCTCATAGAAATCTACTTTATTCTTTCTTTTGTAAATTCTCTTTTGTTTCTTGGTACTACATATAGGTTAGATAGATTTGAACTACTTATGACCGCAATTATAACATCTATATTTTTCACTAGCCATATAGCATTTTACTTTTCCGGCAAACTCTCAATTCTAAATTATCGACATGGAGTTTTGTTAAACTCCGTCGCATCTTCAATTACTACAGCGTTAACAATCTATAACCTTCAGTCAACTAGTTTACTGAACATAGGTTTTTTCAACCTCTTTGCAATCCTCTTTATGGTTCTACAAACTTTTTCAATTCGACCTCTTTTGGTATCATTAATCCTAGTTTACTCCCCTTATTTCGTATCTTGCGCTTTTATTAAAGACTATTCTTCTTCGCGTTTTCTTCTAGATGCATTTTTCGTATTCGGTACAATTTTCGTTTTTTACTTTGTCCTTCGCGAAAGGTTTCGAGAGCAAGATCGAGTTGTTAGTGAGTTAATCGAACTAGAATTGCAAATTGAAAATAGAGATTCAGAAATATCCGAAAGATCTAGAGAAGAGGCCAATTTAAAAACGCTTTCTTGCCAGTTTAGTCCTCAAATAATTCGACAGATAAAGGATAACCGACTTTCATTAGATAGCGGAACTCATGTTCGAGAAATCTGTTACATATTTGTAGATATCGTGGGATCAACGCAAAGGACCAATACCTTACCACCTAGAGACTTACAAGAAGTCACAAATATGTTTATGGAAGATACTATAAAAACATTATTATACTACGACTTAACAATAGATAAATTTAAAGGTGACGCCGTGAGCGCTTTTGCAAATGATCCTGTCGAGTATAAAAACTATATTGAGCGAACCTGCCTTGCAGCCATCACATTACGAAACAAAATCTCATTAAAAAAAGCCGACTATAAAAAACTATGGCGACAAGATTTTTGTATCACGATAGGTATAGCCAGCGGTCCTTGCGAAATCGGGTTTTTTGGACATCAAGACTTCTTTAAAACCTATTCAGCTAAGGGTGAAGCTCCACTACTAGCAGAGGAAATGTCAAATCTAGCACAGCCTGATCAGATCATTATTGATTCAGATGTATTTGACGCTTGTAAGGACATGAATTTTTTATTTTCGTTTAATGGCAAAACAAGCATACCTTCCTTTAAGGATTATGTAGCTTATACTTACGAGTTGATTGATTTTGATGAAGAGAATCAACTTCCGGAACTAGAGGAAGCAAAGTGCCCGTCCTGTAATGAGTCAAGTCTTTATTTGGTCTTTGAACATGGAATAGGACTCCTTCAATGTAGATCATGCCTACAAGTGATTATGGACCTTGAACAAATCGATCAGAGGAAAACAGGATAGCTTTCCAAGTATTCACCGGTGCAGAGGGTATCCACTCAGAACGCCCCTTAATCAGAAACGTTCTCAGTCTTAAGCTATTTATCCCTATCGTTACTTTTCTGCTTGATTTGTTTCAATTTGAGACTGTTTCATAATGAAACTAGACCTTATGTGTAAATTCCTCGATCTACTGATAAAACTTCAGTATAATTTCTCTGTATACTTGAAATAAATCGGATATTTAGTCCGAGGGGCGCTATGAGACGATTTCACTATTTTAGTATCCTTTGTTTGCTTCTCGTGATGCACACAACTGCAGAGGCCAAGCTTTTTAGAAACTCGTATGTGAGTTTTGAACTTCCCTCCAACTGGAACTGCCACCTTGAAGGGACGGAATGGCTTTGTATTAGCAAGTACGCTAAGAAAGCCAAAGAGGCGATGATTATTCTGACAGCTAAAGAAGTCGGTCCAGCCGATAACATTGCTTCGTATATGAGCTATCTTAAAGGAGCCCGCTCTATTCCTGGTCCAAATGGACAACCGATTCCATCCAAAGTCATTCATGTCAAAGAACGAAGAATTGCAAATCACGTATGGGTTGACGGCATGCATACGGGGAGCGAAGTTAACGCCTATTACAGTCGCTACTTGGCTACGGTAAAAGATAAAATTGCCATCCTAGTAACCTTTAGTGCTCATCAAAAACTTTATACCAAGTACAGTCAGGACTTTCTTAAAGCCATTCAGAGCCTTCGTGTCGTCGCAGGAAGCTCTCTTACTAAAAACCTCGGTAGCCTTCCGCAACATCAAGCTGGTGGCAAGCTAGGAGCCCCAATTGGAACCTTTGCAGCCGGCGATATGGATGACTCAGGAGACTATATCGAAGAAGATTCAACTGGTTGGGGTAAAAATGCGACAAAGATTCTAGGATTGCTTTTTATTCTAGGAGCCATCGGTGCCTACCTTTATTTGAAAAAGTCCTCCAAGAAAAAGGGCAAAAGAACGCGTGGGAAATAAATACCTTTCATTTTTTTTGATTGCATCTTTATTTTCTTTATCCTCATTGGCTGATGGAAGGTGGCTTACAACATCTTTTGTGCAGGCCTATCTCCCGTCAGATTGGAATTGCATTGTTAAAAACAAACAATGGGAATGTAAAAGAGACCACTTGATCAAAGCACGAGAGGCAACCATTCTGCTTTCTGCAAAAATAGCTGGTCCAGAGGATACTCTAACTACTTATAAGTCCTATCTATCGCGTCCTATTCAGCCCCCTGGTCGAAATAGCAAATCCTCCAAAGTGTTAGGTGTTGCCGAGGTGAGCATCAATCAACATAAGTGGATCGATGGGTATCATTTAGGAAGTGAATTGCAAACTTGGAACAGTAGATACTTAGCGACAACAAAAGATGGCTTGGCTATTCTGATTAGCTTTTCAAACCATTCAGCAAAATCGAAAGAGTACAAGCCTATCTTTGCCAGAATTGTCTCTTCACTACGTGTGAATTTGCAGTCCTCCGTCAAAGAAAGCCTTTCTAAAATTCAAAAACCGATCAATGCACCCACAACAATGCCCTCGCCAACGGCACCGAGCGAAGACCTTGAAGCATTGAAAGGAACGGAATCTTTAGCACAAAACCCTATGGTTATTTATTTGGGCATTGCCCTTATTATCGTCACCATTCTGGCGCTCTTATTTTTTCCTAAAAAGAAAAAGAATAAACTCTAAAAAAATCTGCTTTTTAAAAATACCAGGAAAAGCTTACTGCTAATTCACTAAAATAATCGGCATAAGCAGCCAAATGCCAGTTATTCTGACCAAACCCTAAGCCAAACCAAAAGTTACCTTTTTCTTCATCTGTGTTTTGATCATTTTTGTCATTGATTAAGGTCTCATAATTCAACGAAAGACTGAGCATCTGCGTATGAATCACAATTCCTGGAGATAAAAATATCCGGTCGTCTTTCGTCGACGTGTTTTCAAAAGTTCGAGTGGATCCATCCAGAGAGAACTCAAAAGTTCCGTTAGAATAAGCATAGCCAACACCTAATGCCGTAATATTATTGTTGTCCCCTGCCGGATTACTAAGCTGTCCAACGATTCCCAAACGGTGTCCACCAGATTGATTAAAAATTAACCCAATACCACTAAGCTCTTCTTCAAATCGAATCCCTAAGGCAACACCACCGAGACCGACTGCAGCGGCTCCGCGAAAGTCCCCTTCACAGCCCGTGCAGTCCCGTGAGTAATAGCCAGCGGCCAAACCCCAACTCTGTCCACCAGTGCCCACTTCTGCACCCAAGCCACTGCTTCCGTTTTGATCCCCCTGAACGGAAAGACGAAGCGGCTCCTGATAAATCACCCCGGCCGGATTCGAAAAAGTAAACCCCGAAGAAAAGTTCATAATCGAAGTAGAATCGGGGAGAGAGATCCCCTGGGCGAGGGCCAGACGCCTTTGTCCATTTCCTGCTGCCGATGCACCGACTGAAATACCTAGTAACAAAAAGGAAAATATAAGGATTCTCTTCATTTCATTGACCTCAATAACTATTGAATCTGCTCAGATTGATAGTTGATCACCTGTAAATCTCCAATACCTTGCAGTTGATTATTCACGGACTTCTGACTGTAAACTAAGACTTTCATATTCATAGGATCAAAATGATCTTTGATAGCCTTATTCACATCACTGACCGAAATTTTATCAATCTTATCCAAAAATGTAGTCAGATAGGTATCTGGAACGTCGTAGTAACGAAGAATTAACAAATTTTCTGCCGTACTTTCTGGAGTTTCTAAAATTCTAGGAAACATTCCCTTCAAATAAGCTTTCGCATCTTCGACTTCTTCTTTGGTCACGCCACTTTTATAAAAATCCTCAAACACCCTAAGCGATTGCTTGACCGTCTCCCCTACTTTTTCATTCCTAGAAAAAGTAGAGATAGTGAATGGTCCTCTATCCCATCGAGGAATGAAATAAGAATGAATGCTATAAGTCAGCCCTCTTTTACTTCGAATCTCACTAACCAATCGGCTGGAAAAACCAAGCCCTAATATGGAGTTTGCAACCTTTAAAGTGACGTAGTCCGGATCTTTTCTACGAATCCCCAAATGTCCCATGACAATCTGCGATTGCGCCAATCCGGGCTTATATACTAAAGCTAAATTACGTCCCTCAATCTGAGGAGGAGCATTGTATTTTAATGGCTCAACACTTCTGGATGTCCATGAGGAAAACTTCTTTTTAATGGATTCTACGTCCTTAGGTGTATAGTCACCAACAACTGCTAATAAGGTATTGTTCGGTCGATAGTACTTTTTATAAAAACGGATCACATCTTTCCGTTTAATTTTTGAAACCCCTTTTTCCGTTCCCATAGATGGGTGAGCGTAGGGGTGGGAGCCGTATAAATATTTACTAAATGCACGCCCCGCAAATCCACTAGGATCTTCAGAAGACTTTTGAATCCCTGAAAGAACCTGTGCCTTATAACGTCTAAACTCCTTTGCTCTAAAAGCTGGTGTCATCACAATGTCTGCAAGGTTATTGTAAAGAACGCTACTATGCGTAGACAAACTACTTCCAGAAATGAGCGTAAAGTCGCTTCTTGCCGAGCTTCCTATTTCCGCACCCACTTGACCTAACGAATCTGCTATCTCTAAAGCGCTTTTCTCAGTCGTTCCTTTATCTAGCAGGCCAGCAACTAAATTGGCTAACCCGGCCCGCCCTTTAGGGTCTGAAGCGCTGCCTGTTTTGACCATCATCACCATGCTCACTGATGGGAGTTTGTTATCCGGTATAAAAATAATATTCATTCCGTTAGGCAATTTAACTTCTTCAAATTTGTGCAATTCATATTTCGGTCCTGTGGTGGCGCAAGAAGTAAACAAAAACAAAGAGGTTAATATCAATACACTCATTAAAATTTTCATAGCCTCTCCTAGTTGCTCGCGACTTTTGGTAAAACTTGAATCACGCTTCGTTTTTCAGGCAGTAAATACTTTGCAGCAACTTTCACGATGTCTTCACGAGTAACCGCTTCATACTTCTCTAAATCTTTATACAAAACCTGATAATCTCCAAAGTATATCTCGTTTATAGCTAATATTCGTGCCTTTCCGGAAATGGTTTTCAAACCATCTACATACGCTTTCATGATTTGATTTTTCGCCTTATCGAGTTCTTTTTCAGACACCAAATATTTTCTTAATTTATAAAGCTCCCCGTAAATGGATGTAAGAACTTTATCCTTACTTGCGCCTGGTTTTACCGAAGCGCTGATCTGAAAAAGTCCCGCTTCCTTTGGAGTATAGTTAAATGCTCCCACATTTAAAGCCGACTGTTCGTTATAAACAATTCGTTTATACAAGCGACTGGACTGACCTTCGCCTAAAATATTAGAAAGCAAATCTAGGGCATAGGCATCCTGATCACCCGCTTTGGGCGCAGGAAAGACTACTGCCAGAGTCGGGCTTTGCACATTTTGCCTTAATGTCTGAAGCCTTGCCCCTTTTTGTTCAGGCTCTGAGGCAACCTTCACTTCAGGAATTTTTTGCGGTGGAATTTTCTCATAGGCTTCGGAAATTAACTTTTTTGCCTGCTTCGGATCGAATGATCCCGCAACGACAAGAACGGCATTATTAGGAGCATAATGAATTCGGTAAAACTCTTTAAAATCATCGATTTTCGCAGCATTTAAATCACTCATATATCCAACAATGGGCCATCGATAAGGGTGCACCTTAAAGACGGTACTAAATATACTCTCATTCATTGAGCCCGATACACTATTAGTGACTCGATAGCGTCTTTCCTCTTTTACAACCTCTCGTTCTTTTTGAATGATCTCATCACTAAAAATAAGATTTCGCATTCGATCCGATTCAATCTTCACAAGAAGCGGCAGTTTACCCGCAGGCATATCCTCGTAATAGCCCGTGTAGTCTCTTGAAGTAAACGCATTATAATTCCCACCGTTTCCACGAATCATCTTCTCAAGCGCTTCGTGAGAAATGTCTTTCGTTCCACGAAACATCATATGTTCGAAAAAATGTGCTAACCCAGTCTTACCCACCTTTTCGTGGCGCGATCCCACTCGAAACCATTGATGATAAGAAATCAATGGAGCAGAATGATCGACATGCAGCAAAACGGTCATTCCATTATTTAGCTGGAACTTTTCGACCTGAAATCGAATCTTATCCGAAAACGAGGGTTCACTTAGTGGAGCAGCAGCAATAGCAAACCCCGGTAAACAAATCACAATTATGAGCTGTAGGAAAGTCTTGAACATCATTATACCTCCGACACTCAATTGTACCGAAGAGTCTATGAAGTTCAACCTTCACCTCTAGAAACCAAGCTGAGAACAAATCCCTCTTTTTCGCGTTTTGAATTCCTTCTTTAACTGCGGATCATTTACTTAGGAAGATTTGTAACTCCTCAACCTTGCTCAAAAGACTCAGACAAGGTGGGCAGCAGCGCTGCTCACTGTGTGAGCAGCGCACCACCCAAACTCGCTTTTGAGCAAGGTTGAGGAGTTAC
>JAGRAG010000263.1 GCA_020435025.1 Bdellovibrionales bacterium
CTATAAGGGCTTTAGGGCGGCAAACTTAGTCATAGGGTATCGGGTTCTTTGAAAAGACCAACAAGAGGTAATCTTATTGGCCTTTTCCCATTTTAAAAATTAGTTTTGGCCTTTTTTACCATGTTGACCGTGATGCCCACCATGGTCATGGCCACGACCATGATCTCCGTGTCCATTCCCATGATCGCCATGGCCCCCACGATGGTGATGGTCTTTTCCATGATCACCATGACCTCTTCGGTGATGATGGTCTTTCCCATGGCCACCATGGCCTTTACCTGGTCGAGCGTGACCTTTTTTACCGTGACGTTTTTTCATTTGCATAAAGCAGCTCAAACCCAATTGCTTTTGCTCAGGCTTTAATACCTCAAGTAAAGTCATAGACAAAAGTTGAACTTTATTGGACTGAAGATCGCCAGCTGCGGTACGGATGTTTTGAATAGGGCCTTCCATATCTTTCAATTTGGAAGCATCATCCATTAACTTGTGCATGAACTCCAATCGAGCCACTTTCATCGCCGCTTCATTTTCAATTTGAGCTTTTTTGTAGGCGAAATAGTTGTCTTTCATTGCTGTCTTTTGATCCGGAGTCAGTTGTTTTCCTAGAGCCATACAAGGACCCATTTTATGAGGCTTCTTGTCTGGTCTTTTTGGCATTTCTTTTTTATCACCTGGCTTTTGGACATCCATGATTTGCATAGAATCAACATCCTCATCGATGAACAGCTCCATCGCTTGGTCGTTAAATTCCATGTTTGCTAATACTTCTGGTGCCAAAGCTTCTGCTGCGAATGTAGGACCACTCATAAGCATTGCCGATCCGATAACGAATGATGTAAATAATTTCATATTACCCCCTTTAATTGGTTCAATGAGAGTGAACCAAAGCCTACTGTCTCGGCAACAAAATTATGAACTTCCGACTCCTTGCCGCTTGAGGATGCAACAAATTTAGTACATAAAAGAGCAGAACACTGCTTCTTGACTCGGCGCTCCCATAGTGGGAGATTCTATTTTTATTCAACGGTAGGATACATATGTTTTTTATTAAAAAACTCCGCCAAGCCAACTATCAGCATGTCATTCCCGATGCACTTCTGATCGTTCTCTCTCTTTATATCAGTCTTTTTCTGAGAGTCGGCGGCACGCCTGAAATGGAGCGTTTTCTACCCATTTTAGTGAGCTATCTTCCCATTTTTTTATGTGTTCGTTTGCTGACATTTGTTTTTACGGACGTTTATTTGATGATGTGGAGATATGTTTCAACATCAGATTCAGTAAAGCTCTTTAAAGCTGTATTACTCTCTTCTATGTTTGTTCTTGCTATTGCGACTCTAGTGCCAGGACTTGAGGTTCTGCCAAGATCACTCTTTTTTATCGATTCGTTTGTTCTTACTTTACTTTTGATGGGGGCACGGCTTTCTCGAAGACTTCTTTACGAGCACAGAAGTAATGGAAGTACAAAATTTGAAAACAAGACTAAAACCATTATTTATGGAGCTGGTGGGACCGGCCGAATGCTCAGTCAGCGCTATCACTCTGGTGCCATGCCGGAAATTGATTTGATCGGGTTTATAGATGATGATCCAAAAAAATTAGGAAAAGTCATCGCGGGCTCCAGGGTGGTCGGCACAAGAGAAGACCTCTCTAAACTTCTTAAAGAATCGCAAGTGACCCAAGTCATTGTTGCCATTTCTGTGGTTTCTCCGGATCTTTTAAGAAAAGTTTTTGAAATCACTCGCCCATTTAACGTGATCCCAAAAATGGCCTCTAATGAAAGCCTCGTACGTGACAACCATCGAGGCACTATAGATATTGTTCGTGAGATTGAAATCGGTGACCTTTTGCAACGGCCGCCTCGCATGATGGATCTCGAATCTGTTCGAGAGTTGATTAAAGGAAAAAGGGTGCTTGTGACCGGGGCGGGAGGCTCGATCGGTAGTGAGATCGCTCGACAGGTCTTTTCACATGAACCCTCCCGATTGTTTTTAGTCGATCATTCTGAATTTAATTTGTATCAAATCGACAAAGAACTTCGCCTGGCCACCCACGACGTCACCCGCGTTGCCCCGTTGCTGATCGATATAAAAGATAAAAGTGCTGTCGAAAATGCTTTTAAAGAATACTCTCCAGAAATCATCTTCCACGCAGCCGCCTACAAACACGTTCACCTAGTCGAAGCCAATCCCCTCTCTGCCATCTTAAACAATATAATGGGAACGGTCCACTTACTAGAAGCTAGCAAATTGGTGAAGGCTTCGACATTCGTAAACATCTCTTCTGACAAAGCTGTAAACCCTGCAGGAGTCATGGGCGCCACAAAAAGAGTCTGTGAAATCTTGACGGCCCTTTCGGCAAAACAAACGGGTCTTCGGTACTGCTCGGTACGCTTTGGAAACGTCTTAGGAAGTAGCGGTAGTTTAATTCCCATATTAACCGAGCAGATTCAAAGTGGTAAACCATTAACTATCACACACAAAGACATGACTCGCTACTTTATGTTGATCCCAGAGGCTGTTCAGCTTGTGCTTAAAGCCAGCACCATTGCTCGTCCCGGAGATATAAACGTTCTAAAAATGGGAGAACCTGTAAAAATTTTGGATCTAGCTCACAGCCTTATTACTCTGCTTGGCAAATCCATCAAAGACGTTCCTATTATTTTTACTGGTCTTCGCCCTGGCGAGAAGATGTTTGAAGAGCTTTATATTCGAGGTGATGAGTTAAAAACAGAACATCCTGATATTTTAACTATCCCCAACGGAGATCTTGCGCCGTCTTTGACTTCGACAGAGTACAAAGAAATTTCTGCAAATATTGATAAGATGATTTCTTTTTCTCAGGCCGGTAACCGTGAGTCTTTGATTCTTCTCAGCCAACTTGTGCGGTCTAATTACATCGCCGATAAGACTGAAAAAGATGGCGAGGGCAGCATTTCAAATTTAGTGAGCTTTCGAAACAACAACTAAGGATAGAAATGGCGCCGACCCCTAAAGCTTCGTTGATTCACCTTTCCATTGTTTCACACGGACAATTTGATCTCGTAAACCCCTTGTTAGAAGATTTAAATGCTTGTGAAAACTCCGATAACTTTTTAGTGACCTTAACTTTAAATGTTCCTGAAAAACTTCCTACATTGAGTTTTAATTTTAAAGTACACGTCATTGAAAATGAAAGACCACTTGGATTCGGAGAAAATCATAACCAAGCCTTTCGTTCTTCGCCCTTTACCGAGTCCTCCCGCGTATTTGTCGTATTAAACCCTGATATACGTATCGCTGAAAACATTTTTCCCATTCTCATGGAACCTCTTTTTTCCTCTGACCCCGCCAACAACAAAAGGCCTTGTGGGGTCGTTGCTCCGAGAATCAACAACTCTGAAGGTGTTAGAGAAAATAGTGCAAGAAAGATTCCTACCCCCTGGGAGATTTTAAAAAAGGTTTGCCGACGGACCTCGGTACCGAATGCTTACTTATCTACAGAGACACCCTTTTTTCCCGACTGGATTGCCGGGATGTTTATGGTTTTTTCAAAAGACGTGTTTAAAAGTCTGCAAGGGTTTCATAATAAATTTTTTCTCTACTATGAAGATGTTGATATCTGTTGCCGATTGTGGCTTCAAGGTTATTCGGTCAAAGTCCTTCCCCAAGTTGCCGCCATCCACGAAGCCCAACGCGACAGCCATAGAAAGTTAAAATATTTAGTTTGGCACTTAAGCAGTATGGTCAAATTTTTTCTATCGTCGACGTTCTTAAAAGCTTTGCGATTCCATCAAAAAAGGAACCGACATGAGTAAAAGAGTTCTTATCACCGGAGCCGGAGGGTTCGTTGGCCAACGTTTAATTCCCTACCTTTTAACTAAAGAATATAGTGTCATTGCCGCGATCAGAAACGCCAACTCCCCACAGGCAAGTACGACCTCTGAAAAAATAAACACTGTTGTGTTTCCAGACATATCGGAAAGTACAGATTGGCAACCAACACTTCAAGGGGTTGATTGCATTGTTCATCTTATGGCTCGCGTTCATGTCATGAATGAAACAGAAAAGGACCCTCTCCGTGCTTTTAGAAAGCACAATGTCGAGTCCACAATGAATTTGCTCAAACAAGCAGAGGCCTGTGGAGTTAAGAGATTTCTTTACGTTAGTAGCATAAAAGTCAATGGAGAGGCCACAAATGAAAGGCCCTATACGGCGGACGATACTCCCGCTCCAGAAGACCTTTACGCTCATTCAAAATACGAAGCCGAAAAAGCCCTATTGGATTTTTCCAAATCTCACAACATCGAAGTCGTTATCTTACGCCCACCCCTGATGTACGGACCCGGCGTTAAAGGAAATTTCCGTCGATTGATGAAGCTTGTAATGACCGGCCTTCCTCTCCCTTTTGGTAGTTTTAAAAATAAACGGAGCCTTCTTTTTGTAGATAATTTTATTTCTTTAATTGAGGTCTGTCTCTCCCATGAAAGCGCCCCTCAAAAAATCTTTTTAGCCAGCGATGATCACGATCTTTCAACGGCAGAACTCATTGCCTTAATTGGTAAATCACTCAGTAAGTCACCCCACCTTATCCCATTTCCCGTACCTTTTTTAACTTGGGCCGCAACTCTTATCGGAAAATCCCAAGAGATCTCACGCCTTTCTGGTTCCTTACAAATGAACATCTCTTCAACCAAAGAAACTCTCCAATGGACTCCCCCATTTTCAGTTGAGCAAGGCCTAGAGACGACCGCAAACTGGTACCTCAAAAACCATACAAAATAAAGCAAACCAACCCGCGTTCTGTAAAGTACTGAAAGCACTTATGCTTTTGACAACCTCTGTTGTTCTTTTTTTTCAATTTTATTGGGCAAAGGGTTAAAATTCTTGACATTTTCGCAATGCGTTGTATATTGGCCGCTTAGCGAGGTGAATATGAAAAAGACGGCTTGGCTTCTTATAACAGCTTTATCACTTGGAATCGTTGCCTGTGGAGGTAGTGGTGGAGCACCCCGTATTCAAGGAAGTGCCTGTGATCAAGGCTGGGACCCCGTTCCTGTGGATATGAAAGAAGAAGTGGGAACAAAAGTGACCCAAAAACCTGCCGAGCGTTTTTCCTCCCTTCCTAAAGGAACTTATAGTTACGAAGGAGCTGACTTTGTTTACCGTAAGCTGACGGATTTACCTTATAAAGTGATTCCCAAATACACGACTCTTCATGTTAAAGATGTTCCCGATCCTCTAAAACCTGGAAGTTTTACTCTTGTGAATAATTGTGTTTCAAATGTGAATAAAGGAACTGTCGTCAACTCTGCCGACACAGAAATTTCCGCAATCACAGAAATCATTGTCAAAGATGCCAACGATATTAGCTACAGCATTAAAAGTTATAAAATGGCTTTAGCAAATGGACAGCTCACCAAAGAAACAACGGAAGCTGTCGCACAAAAAGGTTCTCCACAAAATTTTTATCAAGTCCCTGAGGATCAATACGAAATCTACCAACTTAAGGCCGACGCAAATGTCTACGAAATCCGCTTTCGTGAAGACATCGAAAAAAACACGCACCTTTATCTCTCCGTCCGCTTTCGACGTAGCGATATAAAATAACTGATATACATTCACAGCTGAGATTTTAACTCTCTCTTATTTTTGGCTCTCTCTCAATGACTTTGTGGCTCGGTCAAGCTGGAAGCGCTCCCCGAAGGGGATGACCACAAAGCAGGAGCTGTGCCCAAAAGTTATTGAGAGAGAGCCAAAAATGAGAGAGAGTTAAAATCTCAGCTGTGAATGTATATCAGTTATTTTTTTTGTGAAGATCTCTCCAAGACTTTCCTTCGCGACCGCTTCGTAAAATCTGATACTGCCTAACGGCTTTATTATGATCTATAAGATTCGACGTGAACTCCGTCGTTCCATCATTCCGGCTGACAAAGTACAGAAAGCTTGTCTGATCAGGACGCATCGTTGCCCTTAGTGCCGCCTCACCGGGATTTGAGATCGGTCCATAGGGAAGACCATTGACTCGATAGGTGTTGTACTTGGTGTAGCTTTTTATGTCTTGGCGTGTGATGTTGTTTTTTGGAGTTCCCGTTTTATCTAAGATTCCATATAAAATCGTTGGATCGCTTTGCAGTCTCATTTTCTTTTGCAACCGGTTGTGAAATACGCTTGAAATAATCGTTCGATCATCGGGTGCTCCCGTTTCTTTTTCAACAATACTGGCTAAAGTCACTACTTCGTGTCGTTTCATTTTAACAGGGTGGTTCATAACAAGATCTTTGTACACAGCAAGAAAGTTAACAACCATGGCTCTAACAAGTTCATCGACTTCCGTAAATCTTGTTACCTTGTAGGTGTCTGGAAAAAGATATCCTTCTAAAGAGTCAATATTTTCAGCCAATAACTCCCGAATTAAGTTTTTGTCCCGACAGACCTCAAGAAACTCTTTCGCTGAGTAAAAGCCTTTTTCCGCAAGAAGATTGGCTATCTCATACATATTCAAGCCTTCTTGAATCGTTATTGGATACTCAATACTTTTCCCAGAAACTAAAATGTCTAAAACCTCCTGAGGAGTGCTGCCCTCAGGTATAAGATACTCTCCAACACGAATCTTGGTTGTTTTATCCAGTAAGCGAGCTAAAAAATAAAAATAGCGGTCATTAGTAATGACCGATTTTTCTTTTAATTCTCTGGCCACTTGATTAAATGTTCTCCCCTTAGGAAGCTCAAAATGAATTTCATTTTTGCTTTTAGAACCGTACAAAAAAGCGATTGCGTTCCAAGCAACAAATCCAGATAGAAGAACAATCGAGACAACAACTAAGCTTAAAAGTTTACGCATCTTTCTACGCTCCCTTTAATACAAAGAAATTCCTGGCATATTTTGCGAACTCGTTCGATCCGTGGTTCCCTCTAAACAGGCTACGGGCACCGTACAGTATTTTACAGCAAAGTGGGCAGAGGGCCGGTCGTTTCCGGACTTGCCAATTCCTCCGAAGGGCAATCGAGAGCTTGCTCCCGCCGTTCCTCGGTTCCAGTTCAGTAAACCGACTTTCACATCTTGAAAAGTATTCTGAAACAGTTCTTCGTCTTTAGTAAAAACAGAAAGTGCCAATCCAAAGCCAGGATGATTAATATCGTGAAACATTTTATCTCGCTCAGAATCTTTCACTTTATAAAAAGCTACATTGGGACTAAACAGTTCTGTTTTCTGATACACTGAATTGGTTTTATATTCTGGAATTTCATAAATACTAGGAGTGACATAATAACCTGATGGAGACATTTCTAATGCTTTTCCACGCATGATGCATTTTGCCCCTTCTCTTAAAGCAATTTCTTGATAACGAACATAGTTGGCCACCATGGCCTCGCTGATGATAGAACCCATAAAAACAGGTTCTTTCCAGTGCCCTATTTCAATCTTTTTCGTCGCCTCATAGAAACGTTCTAAATAGTCATCATAGATTTTTTCATGCACAAATATGCGGCTTGTACATGAACACCTTTGGCCGGAAGTAATAAAAGATGAAACCAGGTTTTCATTAAGAGCTTGTTCCACATTTGCATCTTTCCAAACAATAGATGAATTTTTACCACCCATTTCTAAAGCTAAAATTTTCCAATGTTGATTTAAAACTTCTTGTTTAATTTTTAATCCCACAGTGTAGGAGCCGGTGAATAAAACTCCATGAATTAACTCATGGACCACCAATCTTCTTCCAACTTCCGCATCTCCTTGAATCATATTGAACACGCCTTCAGGAAGTTCTGCAGCCTGCATAATTTCAGCGATGATTTGTCCCGTCAGTGGCGTTTTGTCAGATGGCTTAAACACAATCGTATTCCCTGTAGCCAACGCCGGAATGATATGCCCATTTGGCAAGTGACCGGGGAAATTAAAAGGTCCAAGAACTGCCATTACACCTCGGGCACGATACCTTGTCACTCCCGTAAGGCCTGGCAAAATTTCTGGGACTGTTTCTTCCGAAACCAATTTCATGGATTCTTCAATTGTGATTTTGACCTTTCCAATCATTGCATTAACTTCGGTTTCTGATTCCCAGAGGGGCTTGCCCACTTCTCGGGAAATGACTTCTGCTAATTCAGATTTTCGAGCCATAAGTATTTCAGCCACACGATGCAAATAAGAAAATCTTTCTTCGTTTGGAATTTTTTGCCACTTCGGTTGGGCTTTATGTGCCGCCAGACAGGCACTATCGACATGATGATAAGAGTAAGGACCTTCATAAACCAAATCCGTCACATCTGCCGGTGAATATACTTTTAAGACGCCCGATTTTTCATCGTTGATTTTAAAACTCCCACCTATGAGATCACCTTTTACATCTGGTTGCATAACAGCCCTCTTTAATCTTTACACGACAGGAGAGATATATACTTTATCTCCCTCTTCTAAGTTTAACGCTCTCATCGTTCTTTCGGGTAGAAATAGATGATCATTTTCTAATGTCGCAGCCGTTTGTCCTGCTTTAAAGCTCCCCTCTTTCTCTGTCGCAATAAAATAATGTTCCGTATATCCTTTTTGACCATTGCCAGAGACCTCTACGGTTTGCGATTTTTTAATCAAGGTCACTTCTTGTTTTTTAGCAACAACATGCGGACCACCGTCAAAAGGGTCGACCTCGTTATTATACTTAAACCCTTGTTTTTCTAGTAAATGAAGTGCCGGCCTAGTCTCCTCTCCCACCCGACCTATGGACAGGCGCGCTTTAGCATCCAATAAACAAAGGTAAATATCCTCTTCCGGAAATAAACTTTTTATAAAACCTTTGTTTTCATGACTTAACGTATCGGCTTCTTTATATGACATCCCGGTAAATCTTCTTCCATAGGCTTCCCAAAAATCACTTCGTCCATCTTCGGATAAGGGAGGAGCCATTTCAGCGAGTAACTCATCTTCAAACCTATCCTGATGTAAACCAATATACAAAAATCGAGTTAAACTAAGTAGCCTTCCGATCTTCTCAGGTCGCCCCCTATAGCCTCTATCGACAACAAGCCCCGCTATTTCTGTCGGACCATCTTCATTCATCCGCAATCGAAGAATTTGATGAATAAAACCCACCCCAAGATCTTCACTAAATCGCTCTTTTTTAATAATCTGAATACTATAGTTCGGGTCCAATTCAGTTCCGTGTTTGGCAACCAACTGACAGCAACCTGCGATTTTCTTAGTGTCAATTTCTTCGATCACAAACATATAACGAGATTTTGTACGATCTAGTTTTCCGGAAAAGGACTGGATGCTGGTTTCGACGATCTTTGTGATTTTCGTCTTTACAGGTGGAAGATTTAGTAACGAGAACTGCTTTGCAATCTCACATATCGAATCAATGTCTTCTCTTTTAACAGGTCTTACTAGAAAATTCATAAACAGACTCTTTCAATCAATCGCATATAAAACTCGATGCTTTTTTCTAAATCGGCAATAGATATAGACTCGTCGGCGGCACTGTAATCCTCAGGAATTTGGCCCGCACCAAACACAATGCAATCTATTTGACCCGTTCTTTCAAAAACACTCGCTTCCGTGCCGCGAACCACTTTCGTCGACTGGTTTTTCTGAAATAGCTCTTTTTGAACAACCAGGGATGTTTTCAAAATTCCTGCCTCTTTGTTCGTCAAAAATGGACGTTTGTAATCCAAAATTCTAAAGTTTGCACCAACATGACGGCAAGCTTCACCCAGTGATTCCAGCCATCCTTCATAGGTCGCAGAACTGACAGAAGGCAAAAGTCGGCAACTGCCCAATAAATGAATGTGATTGTTTTGCTTAAATATGCGACCTAAATTAACAGTAGAGTACGGGGTTACAAAGTTCTCATCCGGATGTTTTTTGAATTCTTCTGTCAACTTTAAGATTTCATCGCGAATGAGTAGCAATTTTTTAATGACTCCATCTTTAAAGGTGTCGACCATATCTATTTCGATAAACGCCGATTGAGGTTGCACATTGTGGGCCACTCCCCCGTCAATATCCATAATAGCAATGCCCGAAGGGAGTTTTTCTAAATACTCAAGCAACTTGATAATTGCATTATTTGCAAGTGATCCCTTTTCCATCGTTGTGCCACGGAACATTTTACTTTGCGTAGAACTGCTTTCCATCAAATCGTGTTCTCTATGATATTTTTTTTCTTCCTCAGAAAAGGGAATTGAAATCTCTAATTTTGCAAAACCTGAGCCTCCATCAGCGACTGAAAGACCTGTGGGCTCTCCTATGCAGGCCATGTCCGCATGAAACATTTTACGACGAATCAGTTTGATCGCCCCGGCCATTCCTAAGTGATTGCCATAAGTCGCAGCTAACACAAACGGCTTTTGAAAACGAGAATGCTCCATTAAAACCCTTTTAATGGCTTCTAGTTTACAGAGTATATCTAGTTTTCCGGTCTGAACTCCTAGACCACAAAGATCTTGTCCATATATGCTGGCGTTAAAGGGGTTGCCTTCGGTTTTTTTCCACAGTCCGTAAGGACCCGGGTCCACCGTGTCTATATGAGAGAGCAACATAAACTCTTTCCGGTCGTCGGCATCACCCCATCGAGCAATAACGTTTTTCTGAGGAACTCCATTTAAGGTTTCATCATGAGTGGTTACAGTTAAACCTATTTCTCGGCATCTTTTAGCGAGATAATCGGCAACCGCTTCTGTGCCTGTCGAGGGAGAACTATCAATCGCAATCAGTTTGCGACAGTCATCAATAAAGCTCAAACCATCTCCAATATCGACTTTTCTATAATTTTTCCTGCACGCTCTATATCTTTCCGGCTCATGACCGCAGGAATGAGGAAACGCAATCGGAAGGGACCGTGTCCACAACCAAAAGTCATCAGTCCATTTTTGTACATGACGTTTAATAATTCCAGCATCTTCTCTTTGCTGCCATCTAGAGGCGTCACTGCCACCATAAGCCCCAAACCTCCGGCATCTTGGAGTAAGCCTTTGCAGGTTGTTTCATTTAGGCGATTTAACATTTCAACAAACTCGTAGTGAATTTGCGCAATTTTTCCATCTGGTCCCATATACCCATTTTCTGAAAGCTCTTCAAAAACCGCTAACCCCGCGCTCAATGCTGGCGTCGCTCCCGCAAAGGTTCCGGCAATTAGGCCAGGTTTTGGATTCAGTTCTTCCGTATACATTGTGGCAGCCACCTGTGCTGTTTTTGCAATTGTGCAGATGTCGATATATTCTGCAAGATCTAAGGTATCGAAAGCGAAAAACTCTCCTGTACGACAAAACGTTTGAATTTCATCGGCCCAAATTGGAATTCCTGCCGCCCGGCACTCTTCAAACAAAGGAACAAAAAACTCACGAGGTGCGGATCT
>JAGRAG010000264.1 GCA_020435025.1 Bdellovibrionales bacterium
TAAATGCAGCCGAACATAGGTTGCACAAAATGCAGCACAAGACAGAAGAGCGAAGAACGGCTGCTGATATTCGTAAAGAACTTGAAGTTTGGTTTGGCTGGGACACCTATGGATCGACATTTGTTCGTAATACTCAGCGGGCGACGGAATGGGATTCTCTAGGGGCGCTTTGGGGTTGTATCTGTTTTATACGCGATGGCTTGTTTAATCCATTTACATTTAGGCATTTTTAAATTTTCATAGGTAGGACACAGCGAGTGTTGCTAAGTCGTAACGGGAAACGATCGAAAAATAGGCTCGTTTAAGCAGATAAAAGATTCGGTTGATTGAATTTCGGGCATCGATTGAATTTTATGTACAAGAAAACTGTGAAACTGGCCAATATCGGCAACCATTACTTTTATAATTAGAGCAAAACTTCCGGTTGTAAATTGCGCTTCGACAACTTCTGGGAAGGTTTTTAATTGAGCGATGACTTTTTCGATATCTCTCGCATTATTTAAATGAAGCCCTAAAAGAACCGTGACATTCAAACCGAGTTTCTTCGGATTCAATGTGATTTGGCTTCCGGTAATGATCCCTGCTTCACGAAGTTTTTCAATTCTTTGATGAATGGTGCCCCCTGAAACATTTAATTTACGGGCTATCTCTAAGTAGGGCCGTCGAGCGTCTTTTTGTAAAAGCTCAAGGATTTTCCGATCGGTGCTATCAATTTGGTAGTTTTCAGCCACGGGTTCCCCTCTGAAATGATAATTTATTATAAAAATAGCATAAAATTTAAATAAATATCAATTTAAAATTAATAAATAGAATAAAATATCAGAAAAACCGATAATTTTGTAATGAATTGATACTAAAGGTATCAAAAAGGAGAAGTTACCAAATGTGTGGGTTTTTAGTCAGTACCAAGTCCGTCTCTGAAAAGTCTTTCAAGTCAGCTCTTAAAACAATTGAACATCGAGGACCCGATCACTCTCAGGTTTTGAAAGTGAATGGTGATGGGTTATTTGGCTTTCAGCGCCTGTCTATTATGGATCTTTCAGCGCAGGGACATCAGCCTTTCACGTCGCCTCAGGGCTCTTATCTGGTCTGTAACGGTGAGATTTACAACCATCTAGAGATTCGCACTGATTTTGTGGCTCATTATGATTTCCAGTCGCATTCGGACTGTGAGGTTTTACTACCGCTTTATGAAGAGTATGGACTGGAGTTTCTGTGCAGGAATGTTGAGGCAGAATTTGCCCTAGTCATTTATGATTCAACGAAACAGCAATGGTTAGCAGCACGAGACCCTATTGGGATTCGGCCTCTATTTTATGGTAAGGACCGTGTGACAGGCCATCTTTTCTTTGCAAGTGAAGTGAAAGCTCTTTTGAGTTTTTGTGATCAGATCGAAGTTTTTCCTCCGGGACACTACTATCAAGAGGGACAGTTTCATTGTTATGTCGACTATAAAAAAAGAGGGGAGTGGATTACCGATGAGTCCATTGCACTCAAAGGAATTGCAGAAAGACTAGAGAGATCGGTTCGCCAGCGGCTGTGTGCGGATGCTCCCGTAGGGTTTCTATTAAGTGGTGGACTCGATTCCAGTTTGGTGTGTGCCTTAGCGGCTCGCATGCAAGATCAGCCCATTCAAACATTTGCCATCGGCTTTGAGCGAGAGCCTATTGATTTAAAGTACGCTCGTGAAGTGGCCGACTTTATTGGTAGTGAGCATCACGAAGTCATTTTTTCTGAGTCAGACATTGAACGGATACTGGAGCCCTTGGTTTATCAATTAGAAACCTACGACATTACCACTATTCGAGCGTCGGTAGGAATGTATCTGGTTTGTGAGTACATAAAAAAGAATACGGATGTGAAAGTTCTTCTGACCGGTGAAGTAAGTGACGAAATCTTCGGCTATAAGTATACGGACTTTGCTCCCTCGGCTGAAGAGTTTCAAAAAGAGGCAGAAAAACGAGTCACTGAGCTTTATATGTACGATGTTCTCCGCGCCGATCGATGCATCAGTTCCCATTCTTTAGAGGCGCGTGTTCCTTTTGCGGACCATGATTTTGTCGAGCATGTCATGCGTATTGATCCAAGCTTAAAAATGAATACGACAGGCGTTGGCAAAGCTCTTTTGCGAAAAGCCTTCGCAGGGCAGGGTCTTTTGCCAGACTCTATCTTGTTTCGTGAAAAAGCAGCCTTTTCCGATGCTGTCGGTCATGGAATGGTGGATTATCTAAAAGCTCGAGCTGAAAAGCTTTACAGTGACTCGGAGTTCAAAAGTAGATCCTTTGCCTATAAAGGAATTCGCCCTATTTCTAAAGAGTCTTTAATGTACCGTGAGCTGTTTGATCGCTGGTTTGCTCAGCAAGTGCATTTGATTAAGGACTATTGGATGCCCAATTCTGAGTGGGCTCATTGCCAAGTGGATGATCCCAGTGCCAGAGTTTTGCCTAACTACGGACAATCTGGGAGTTAATTGGATTGACAAATCTGCGGGGAAGTAAGACTAATAAGAACTATTGGCGGACCGTAGCGCAGTCTGGTAGCGCACAACCTTGGGGTGGTTGGGGTCGCTGGTTCAAGTCCAGTCGGTCCGACCAATTTTCACACTATTTTTTGTATATAAATATTTGAAATTATGGCTCTTCTCACTTAGTTCCATTCTGGAAACATAGGGTCCATTCCGGAGACATGGTTTACACTTTATACCGGAGACATAGTTTACACTTTTAAAAACCCAAATGGATCTTCCACCGGCTCAACTCTCTTCGGTTCTCCGAACCTAAGGTTAGTTTTAGGTCCAGGTTTGCTTTCCTAATATACCTTATGTTGAGCTCCTCTTTAGTCGATGAGCATGCCTGCCGAATGAGTCGATGAGCTTCCAGTCAACGAGCCTAGCCTATAGGCCAAGGAGGTTTAACCATCATCTAGGAGCGGCAAAAATGAGCGCATCTACATATTCCTTTCGTGTAATGGCATTCTTTTTTCTTTTAGTGTTCCCGTTGCTAAGCCAAGGAGAATTGAGTTGTCCTAACTCCAAAGACGTATCAGTGAAGTGGGCAGGTGGCGAACATATTGATCTGGCAGACCGCGGTTTTGCGAAGGCTTGTGATTCAACAAATAGCGACTCTATTATCTTTTGTAAAAATCGAAAGATAGAAAGGCATGATGGACGGATGAAAATGACTTATGGTCAAATTTCAGCTCTTGGTGATTTTTATGAGAATCCTTTTGATATATATTTTGAAGAAGGGGAAGAAGGATTTACTGTAGATAACATTAAAAGAGTTTTCCGCTGTATGGACAAGGAAGGACAGGTGTTTAAGGAGCAAAAGCAAAGACCAAATGTTGAATTGCCTAATTGTGAGTGGGTCTATTTTATAAATAATCCAGAGTACTTAAAATTAGTTTTGGGGAACGTGTCTCACTTTGCTTGGCACAATATGAAAGCTTATGTCAGATTGCACACCACAGCTCTTGAATATGCATTGCTTGGACGTACACGGTACAAAAATAACGATTTAAAAAAAGCTGATGAATATTTGCGTATGGCTTTATATATAAATGGTTTTGCAGATCACTTTCTAACGGATGCATTTCCTGCGGGTCATGTGCGAGTACCTAGAGATCATATCAAGTCGTGGGTCAAAAAAAATCTTAATGGCATTTTAAGAGAAATTAGAGGTGATATACTTTCTTTAATTTTGCACAATACAGAAGGCAAAAATACATCTATGCAAGAGGTGGGCCTAAATGTTAAAAACTCATTAGGTCATCAATGGGCGACCTATTCAGATGGAAAACTTCACCATTGTAGATCCAATGACCATCCGGGTATTTGGTTACCAACAGAAGCGGTCCGACAATCGGTACGAGAAGTATTTGAAGCTTATTCCCTAGGGATTGTGCCCGAAGGAATTTTTTCCGCCACCTTGTTTGTACCTTTTCCTAATGAAAATGCGATGGAAAAAAAATACTCGTTGTATGCTGAAGAAATGGGTTATACGAAATTAACAAATTTCTTAGTGAGTGCCATTCCAAAGCCTTTG
>JAGRAG010000265.1 GCA_020435025.1 Bdellovibrionales bacterium
GAGCTTTTGGATCATTCTGAACAATACCTTGAGAAATTTCTAGAGATCCTGCCCTATGAGAAGTCTCCGAAAGTGATTTTGTTGGTGGATGAAATACTAAAGACGGAAACAGGAAAGATCAAACGAGCTGCGATGTCGCAGTTCTTTAATGCCTTTGCGAAAAACATTTTCGTTCCAGGAACAAGGAGATAGATTTTGTGGACCTAAGAGAGCAAGTTAGATCGGACATATTAAAATTTTTTGCCGAGAAGTTTAAAATATATGAAAAGGATATCAACGACGAACAAAACTTATATGGAACAGAAATAGATTCTTTTGAGTTTCTTACTTTGATAGTAGGACTTGAAGAGATTTGCCAAGCTCATTCTTTAAAGGTCGATGTCGAGGAGTTAGTGGCAGACGGGGACATTTCAATTAAAAACCTTCTAAATAGAATTTTTCAAAACAACTCGTTTTCTTAGCGCAGTCATTCCTACTGACGGGCTGGGTCAGCCCCACTCATTTCATAACTTTTGCGGTTGAATTTCATAGATGTCTATTGACCGCAAAGCCGCTCTATACGTAGTCTGTGAGCCATGGATATGCAAGATTACCAACTGTCTTATTTACAGGAATTAGAAGCGGAAAGCTTATTTATCCTCAGAGAAGTTGCGAGCACTTTTAAAAACCCCGTCTTACTTTATTCCGTCGGTAAAGATTCCTCTGTTTTGCTACATCTGTGTAAAAAAGCATTCTATCCGGATCCGATTCCGTTTCCCTTACTGCATGTTGATACGGGTTACAAATTTCAGGAAATGTATGAGTTTAGAGATCGTCTGCAGCGGGAAGGTTTTAATATTCAAGTCTTTCATTCTCCGTCGGCATTAAATTCAAAGGCCTCTCCGGACCAGTTAGGCACGGAAAAGTGCTGTGGTATCTTAAAAACTCAAGCGTTGCTTGCGGCTCTTAAAAGCGGTGAATATGATGCGGCCATTGGAGGAGCCAGACGAGATGAAGAAAAGTCTCGTGCAAAGGAAAGGGTCTATTCTTTTCGAGATGTTTACGGGCAATGGGACCCGAAAAATCAAAAACCGGAGCTGTGGCAGCACTATAATGGTCACCTTTTAAAAGGGGAGTCGATTCGCGCTTTTCCGCTTTCGAATTGGACGGAGCTTGATGTATGGACTTATATTGAGCAAGAGGGAATTCCTGTAGTGCCTTTGTATTTTGCCCAGAAACGAAAGGTCTTAAGAAAAGGTTCTCTACTTATTCCTGAAGAGGGTCTGTTACAAGAAGAGCAAAAAGCACAAACGGAAGAAGTCCTGTGCCGATATCGAACTTTGGGATGCTCTCCTTGCACAGGGGCCATCGCATCAAACGCCCAAACGGTAAAAGAAATCATCGATGAATTGTTCTTAGAGCAAAAATCAGAACGTTCGACTCGGGTCATTGACCATGATCGACAAGGCTCCATGGAAATCAAGAAACGAGAAGGCTACTTTTAATGACAATAGAGGCAGTCAATAAGTATCTTTCTAACTCGCCTCGAACAACGCTTCTGCGCTTTGCTACTGCGGGAAGTGTGGATGATGGGAAGTCAACTCTCATTGGCCGACTTTTGCTAGATACTAAAAACATATTTGAAGACACATTGTCCTCGTTAGAATCAGATTCAAAAAAAACTGGCCAACCAATAGATCTTGCCTTTTTAACAGATGGACTTCTTGCGGAGAGAGAACAAAAGATCACTATCGATGTTGCCTATCGCTATTTTACTTCGCCTAAAAGAAAATTCATTTTAGCTGATAACCCTGGGCACGAGCAGTACACTCGAAATATGGCAACAGGAGCTTCAACGGTTGATGCGGCTTTGTTGCTCATCGATGCCAGCCGAGAGATCACGGCGCAAACGCGGCGCCACGCTTTTGTGTTAAGCCTGATGGGTATTAAGCATATTTTAGTAGTGATCAATAAAATGGACGCTGTTGAATATTCAGAGGAGAGTTATAATAGATTTGTTTTCGAAGTGAAAGCTCTTGCCCAAAGAATGTCTATTAGTGATTTGCAGTTTGTTCCCGTAAGTGCTTTGTGCGGCGACAATATTGTCGAAAGATCTCAGAAGATGCCGTGGTACACAGGACCAACAGTTCTAAGCTATCTAGAAAATATCTACATCGAAGGAGATAGAAATCTCGTCGATTTTCGTTTCCCTGTGCAAAGAGTATCTGTAGACAAAACGCAAAAACGTTCCCTACAAGGCCAGGTTGTCTCTGGTGTTGTTAAAAAAGGAGATACATTAGTTGTATTGCCTGGCGAGCAGGAAGTCGTTGTCAAAAATATATTTCTTTACCAAACAGAGTTTAACCATGCCTTTTCTGGACAGTCAGTATCCTTAAGTTTAGATCGTGATGTTGATGTCAGTCGGGGAAGCCTATTGGTGCATAAGCATAATTTGCCTCATCAAGTCGATGAGGTGGAGGCAATGATTGTTTGGCTCGATCCTAAAGCTCTTGATTTAAAAAAGAGTTATATTTTTAAAAACGCTCACCAAGAAATAAAGGGGCAAGTCACGGCTTTGCGATACAAAGTCAATATAGACACTCTTCACAAACAAGAGACAGATCAATTTTCTATCAATGATATTGGTCGGATCACATTCCAAGCACAAAAAACAATATGTATAGACTATTATCGGAAAAACAAAAGAACAGGCAGTTTTATACTTATCGATCCTGAGACTTATAAAACAATGGCCGCAGGTATGGTTGTGGATAGGGTTCCTTTAAAATCGGAAGCGGTATCTTCAAACATCTTTGTAAAGAGTGGAAAGACTTTTTGGTTAACAGGACTTTCTGGGTCTGGGAAAAGTTCAATTTCGGACCAAGCCATAGGTCTTTTGAAAGATCATGGTCATCCCTTTGTCGCACTTGACGGAGATCATGTTCGAAACGGCCTGTGTAAAG
The DNA here is from genome assembly GCA_020435025.1 of Bdellovibrionales bacterium. Lineage (GTDB taxonomy): Bacteria > Bdellovibrionota > Bdellovibrionia > Bdellovibrionales > UBA1609 > JAGRAG01. The sequence continues at coordinate 2,943 of JAGRAG010000265.1, forward strand.
ACCTCGGGTTTTCCAATATAGATCGATTCGAAAATATTCGTAGGGTTGCCGAAGTGGCCAAGCTTTTTAATGAAGCTGGACAAAACGTTCTTGCTACCTTTGTTTCGCCAACGAAAGATATTCGCGACATGGCAAGGTCCATTATTTCCTCTGAAAAATTTAAAGAAATTTTTGTTGATGCTCCTGTAGCCATATGTGAAAAACGCGATGTTAAAGGACTTTATAAAAAGGCTCGAAGGGGAGAGGTCAAAGAATTTACCGGCATTTCTGCGCCCTTTGAGCTTCCTCTAAAACCGGATCTGCACTTGAAAACAGACACCAACGATTTGCCTGCAAGCGTCGAGCAACTAGTAAATTATATTATTACTGAGTTAAAAGGTTCTACCAAAGATTAAATCCGGCATGAATCCCGATCATTAAAGAATCTTTGTAGTATTCAGGCTCAGCAGGAAATCGCTCTCGATCAATTTCATGAGAAAGGACATGGTTCCATCCGAGTTCGCCTTTAAAGTTCACAGTCGTTCGACCTTTCTCGCCGAGTTTGAATCGACCCAACTGCAGTCCCAAGACGACATTCACTACCTGTTGCTTGAACCAAACTTCGTTCCACCCAACATAATCATTGTAGGCACAGGTTCCAGTTTCTGGATTGGGACGACAGAGAAGGTAAATATTTACCGTTCTTCTTTGTAATGAGATATAGGGAGTGACCTTCCCGTTTAAAAACTCGCCGACCTCTCGCGCGTAAGAAACTTGGGCGCCATGATTGACATCGAAGCCACCGTAGAGACTTAAAGAGATTTTTTGGCTCACTCCAGGAAACCAATCGTATTGAGCTCCTGCACCTTCAGTCATCATGAAAAGATAGTAGTTTTTCTCAAAGCGGTAGTGGGTGCCGAGTGCCCCAATAATCATTGGATTGTGAGTTCGGTAATTCGACCCGTTGCTCAGTTTAATCGAGATCTCATCGTTATAGACAGTAAAATGATTCCAGTAGGGGTTGGAGGTCGTCGCATTTTTATCTTTCACAATTTCTGGAAAGACCGGAATGTGAGGTGTGCGGGTTGAGATGCGATGTCCCCCAAGCTGACAGCCTGTAAGAGATAGAAGTGCAAAAATAAAGAGGCCGCTCAAATGAATTTTTACCACTCCCATGAAACCCCCATGATTGGACCTTCTTCTCTCCAAACGGGAACGATCTGAGCCGTCGACTTTTCAGAGTCTTTATTTTTATTGTTCCGGCGAACAACAATCTCAGCAAACGTGTGTCCTAAGGCAATTCCAATTGGGATATCACTCCACCAGTGAATGCTTGTACCGGCAAGTCCTTCAGAAATAAGAGCAATAGCGGGGTAACCTATCCAAGAAATCCATTTTTGCTCAGGATAGTTTTCCTTTATAACATAAAACGTAGAATAAGCGGTTGCGATGTGGCCAGAAGGAACGGCATCGTAGTTTTGCACATTTTGCGTATATTTCACTTGCTCAGGAAAAAGCTCCCAGCGGCCTGTTCTTGTATCATCGGTTTTAAAAGGGCTTTGTCGACCCGTAACATGTTTCATGATCTGTACGACGGCTCCAGTAGCGAGCATGGCTTCGACTATTTGACTGGCCGTTCGCATGGCGCGTTTGTTTTCGCCCAAATAACCCCAGCCGGCAAAAGCCAATGCCGTTCCAAAGTGCGAGTACCCATCGCCTCCGCCAACAAATTTGATGTGTAGTTCTCTCGATAGTTCGGAGGAATCGTGAAATCTCTTGGATTCCTGCCAAGTCTCATAATCGGTGGCGACCAAGAA
>JAGRAG010000266.1 GCA_020435025.1 Bdellovibrionales bacterium
GAAATTTCTAAAAGGAAAATGGAATGTAGAGGGAAGTTTCGTCATTCGTTCAGCGAACAATTTTCCGTCAGATTGCGGACTGGCCAGCTCAGCATCCAGTTTTGCGGCCTTAACATTAGCGGCAAAAGAAGTTGTAGAATATCTTCTGCCGAATGAATTATTCTCTCGTAATGACTGGGCACAGTTGAGTCGCTTAGGTTCAGGATCCTCCTGTCGTTCGTTTTTTGCTCCAGTTGTTTATTGGAAAGAAGATCTACTTGATGTGTGGGAGTGGCCCTTTGGTCCTCTTTTACATGATACTGTTGTCGTCGAATCTACAAAAAAACATGTTTCTTCCTCGGAGGCTCATAAAAAAATCGAATCCAGTTTGTTAAATATGGGGCGGGCTGAGAGAGCGGATGCGCGTTTAAAAAAATTAAAAGAGACTTTTGTCGATCGAGATTGGCCTAGTGCTTTTCAAATCATCTGGTCAGAGTTTTGGGATATGCATGCTTTATTTGAAACTAGCGAACCATCCTTTGGTTATATGACGGCAGCGAGTTTAGAGGTATTGAGAGACATCCACGGTCATTGGCAAGAATTCGGAGATGGACCGTGGGTGACGATGGATGCAGGAGCGAATATCCACTTATTGTATCGTGAGGACCAGAAGGAACTCTATAGTAGCTGGAAGCATCGTTGGACTTCATTGCGTGCTGAAAGCCTTGGCAGAGACTTATGATGACCCGTGATTTGGACTCGCTCACCTATGGGAAATGGATCCTAGCCGGAGAACATGCGGTGCTTAGGGGGAGCCCAGCGCTGGTCTTTCCTATTTATAGCCATTATTTGCGCATGGTATGGGAACCACACTCCAATCCCTTGGTCGTTGAATTTAAAGGACCCTATCGAGATGAGTTAAGAATTATATTTTGGAGTGTGGTCGAACAAGCTCTTTCGTTTGTCGATCACTCACGTTCTGAATTAAAAGGGAAACTACTTCTTGATAATCATTTGGCTATAGGCGCGGGACTCGGTGCTTCGGCTGCGATTTGTGTCGCTATTGGTCGTTGGTGGATGGCGATGGGCTGGTTGGACGAAGCCAAACTTTACGCCTTTGCGAAACGTTTAGAAGATCTCTTTCACGGAGAAAGCAGTGGCGTCGATATTGCGGTCTCACTTGTTGGGCAAGGACTGCAGTTTCATCGATCCGGAGATTGGAAGAGCTTAGGCATTCAGTGGCAGCCAAAGTGGTTTCTTTCTTATTGTGGGCAAAAGGGAGCGACATCAGAATGTGTGGGGCAAGTCAAAAGCCTCATTAGCCAATCTCCGCAATTGGGTAAAGAAATTGACATAAAGATGCAAAACGCTGTTGAGTTGGCGCAAAAGGCGTTGACGTTCGACTCTGAAAAGGGATTTGAATCATTGGCAGCAGCTATCGATCAAGCCAATCAGTGTTTTGAAAGTTGGGGTTTAATTTCTCCTGAACTAAGATCTCACATGAATATGTTAAAAGACTCGGGTGCCGTTTCTTTTAAACCAACAGGATCAGGAGGAGGAGGCTACGTTTTAAGTCTTTGGCGAGATGGGCCCCCGGAACATCTTATAAAAGCTATGATTGATCTTTCACCGCGAAAGGTCGCTGCGACCAATTTTGAATAGAATAATTGTCGATATCATAAATGTTACATGTTAAAAGATGAAATCGTGGGCAGTTGTTCTGTAATCCTTGCTACAATCCTCTGATAGTCCCGTCGATGTTGAAAAATTCTTTGAAATTTCATTAATGTAAGATTGGCCGAAAGGGTCAAAATGGAGTGCCTTTTTGTTTGGCACAGCTCTTGCGATAAGAGACTTTGACATTGCTTTTGGTGTCAAAAAATCACCAATTCGGTTGGGCAAACTAGGGGGGGACTATGCGTTTGCTTTCAAAACGTCTATTTCGGACATATTTATCAACGGCGAGTGCAGTTGCGATGGCATGGACTTCCGCTTCGTGGGCTTCCATTCCTGATGACATAAACGTTGGGAAGTACAAGCAGATCTATATGCAATCCAAAAGTGATTCGGATCAAAAGCGCGCCGTCGCAGATGGGCTTTCTAGAGATATCGACCATGTGGTTTCTGAAATTGCAGGAATTGAGGCGGATATTCGTCGCAATGAAAATGAGATTCGCTACTCGGAAAATGAGATATCGAAACTGTACACGCGCATTTCTGACAGTGAGCAAGATAATATACAGATGGAACAACAGATCGATGACAACCTTGTTGGGATTGATCGCAACCGCACTCGGATGATTCAGTTAGAGCGTGAAATTCAAGATATCAGTGACGAAATCAATCGGCTCGAACAACGACGTCGGGTGGTTCAAGAAAATCATGATCGTCAAGTAAGAGAGGTTCAACGAACGAAAGATCATCATGACCGTATTGAAGGTCAATTAAGTCAGTTACGACGGGAAAAAGCACAGACGGATAAAGAAGTTCAAGACAAACTTCAATCCGTTCAAAGAATCACACAAAGGATAGATAATCTTAAAAAAGAAAAACAGACAAAAATAGATGCTATACCGCGGCTTCGCCAGCAGATCCAGAATCACCGCACTCAGATCCAGCAGCTTCAAAATAAGGTTGAGCAGGCGAAACAAGATTTGCCAAAGTTGCAAAATCGGTTGAGTCGGATAGATGCCCAGCAAAAGAAAATCCAACAAAATATTCAGGAAAAACGTCAGGAGATTCAGAAATTACAGAGAAGTCAAGATCCGCAAAAGAAGCAAAAAATTGAAGCTTTGCAAAAAGAGATTGTGGCTTTACGTGGTCAGGCTCAGACTTTGTCGCAACAGGAAAAAAACGTGAGAAACCAGTTGCAGGCTAAACGAAAAGAAATGCAGGATGGTCAAAAAGGCATTCAGCAAAATCAAGCAGAGATCACAAATAAGCAATCGCAAATTCAAAGCCACGAGAAGCGAATTGCCGAAATCGATCCGCAGATTCAACAATTGGAGCAAAACCGTTCAACAGAGTCGGCGCAAGTGCCTCAATTGAGAAAGAGATCTCAGGACTTACAAGCTAAAATTGAAAATATCCAACCTCGATACCAGCAGGCAAAACGGGAGCTTGATAAGGAGCAAGATAAGTTGACAGACATCCGTCAGCGATTGCAGTTGGTTCGTTCAAATATCCAAAACAAGAAAGAAGAACAGGACCGATTGGATCGACATGTCGCTCAATTGCGATACGATAATCAACAATTAAATACTGAAAATCGACGTTTGGAAGGCGCGATTGAGGACAACCGAACAACGATTCGATTGTCGCGCGAAACCATTGCTCATCTTCAAAATCAAATCAGCCAGAACGAGCAGAGGATCACTGATCTGAATCAGGAACTACGCAGAAAAGAGGGTGAAGAAACCCAATTGCGTAGTGATTACGCTCAAGCTGACCAAGTGGCCCGACAGGCAGAGGCTGTCACGGAACAACATCGTCAAAAGTACATTGCAGTTCAAGCGCAATACGATAGCGAATATAAAGCCGCTCAAAACGAAGGGGCTCAACAAGGTCAGCCTCTAGGGGATGCCGGCGGAGTCGCTCCGGGTGAGTCAGCGGGACGACAAGCCGGAACAACCGAAGGAGAGAGTTTTGGAACGGAAGAAGGGCTCTTAGCCGGTTACCTCAATGGATTGCAAGATGGCATGACCGAAGGAAAGACGAAAGGCTATCAACATGGACTTCACCTTCCCGTTAATTATGATAAAGGTTACAAAGAGGGCTATGAAAAAGGTGTTCAAATCGCCAAGGAGATTGCTCATCGTGAGAACTACCTACCGACTCGGGCGGAGCATAAGAAGAAATTATTAAAAGAAGTTCTTAGAAATGTTGTGGAGTTAGATAACAAAACGGCAAGAGGCTCTCTATCCGTTTCCGGAAACGGTTTGGTGGCTTTATCTGGTGAGTTTCCATCTTTACAAGCGCTGGGTCTAGCGTCCCCATCTTCTGGAAATATGATTCCTACGACGACTTCCGCGGATAGTTGGGATGATCTATTGGCGCTTATTGATCGTGTTAAAGCCAAAATGAAAGCGATTCCTAATCATGCGGTTATAGATAGTGGAACAGGTGTTGTCACCTTCCCTATTCCGGTGGATCGCAGTCAGGCACAATGTCACCAACGCTATGTGGATTTTGTAAATGCTTGTTTAGAATCTTTTGAGGAAGCCTATAAAGATGCCTTTGCGGCTTCTTATAAAGTGGCCTTTCGACAAGAAAAGATTGTCGCGTTTGATCAGGCTCGGCCTTTGGCCTACGCCAAAGTGGAAACCCAGCGGCACGCAGAAGGACATCAGTATGCCTATGCGATTGCCTATGCGACATGGGATGCCATTGGTGCCGATGAAGCGAAAAACAATGGTATCAAACAGGGCCGCGAAGATGGGCGCAATAATACGATTGCTAAGGCCAGACAGGAAGCAACGGCTAAAGCGGTTCAAGATGAGAATCAGTATTTTGCTACCAATCCAGTCATTCGTTTAAAGGGTGTGAGCTTTGTTAATGCGACGACAGGTAAAGTGGCAGAAACTAAGGCTGGTGATGAGATTCTTCTTTCGGCAGATGTTTCAAACTTCGGAATGATGGCTTCTCAGGTGGGTCAAGTAAAAGTAAAATGGGAGGCTCTAACTAATAATGTGATCGTCGACAGCACTTTACATAAACTGGTCGGAGTCCCTGGAAAAACAAAGGCGCATGTGAAGTCGATCGCTTATGCGAAGATTGATCCTATGGCAGTTTTATCGGAAACGGTTCGATTGAAGGTGACGATGTATCAACCCGATGGCGAGATGGAGAGCCAGATCATTGAATTCAAGACGAAGCAGCATTTAAATGCCGTTATTGATGCCAATGTCGAAGCAGAAGTTGAGCAGAACAGCAATCAGTTTGTACTCGTTAAAATCAGTAATAAATCCAAAGTAGATTCTCCTAAAGATTTAGAAGTCAAGATGACCTTTCCAGCAGGCAGTGGATTTGATGGAAGAAATGATTCGGGGAACTTTGGGCGACTGAAGGCGGGAGAGACAAAAAGCCAAATGTTCACTTACGATGTCAAAAGAGCCAAAGTGGGAAGCACAGTTCCTTTGACTATTACTGTTTATTTTGGAGGCCAAGTTTCCGCCCAGAAAGTCTATAAAGTAAAAGTAAAAGCTCAAGGCAGCTCCTGCCAGCCTTGGGAAACAGACTGTTTCTAAAAAAAAGGTGCCAGCCCGAAAAGAGGATGGCACCTTTTGCTTACGCTCCCCAGATGATGTCTTCGTCAGTGGTGTAATTGTTGCGGTGACCTAAAGGATCTTTAAGCTCAATGGCAGGGATATTGAGTTCAACACCAATGGGCTGTTGAGGTTTCTTTCTTAAGGCTTTACAGCGTTCTTCTTGAGAAGCCGAGCGACAGTGGCGGGAAAGATATCGTCGGGCTGTGTGATTCATTGGATTCGGATTTTGAAGG
>JAGRAG010000267.1:0-1784 GCA_020435025.1 Bdellovibrionales bacterium
GTTGAAAACTGCGTTTTTCAAAACAACGAGTCTGCCGGCAGCTATGGTGGTGCAGCGATTGGCAAGCATTACGATGGTAGTTTAACTATCGTTTCTTCGAAGTTTCTAAACAATAATGCCAGTTGTGCAAACTGCAGTGGTGGAGCCATCGAAATTACCGACGGAACACAAACATTGAATGTGAGCAACTCAATATTTGCCGACAATGTAGCTAAAAAATACGGAGGGGCCATTTCTACTGGAGCAGCAGCCACAACGTCTCTCCTAAACAACACCTTTTTAAACAATACTGCATTTTTTGTCGGTGGTGCCTACAATGCAGGTGGAACTTCATCAGCTAACTTAGAAAGCAATACCTTTGTTGGCAATCTCGCAATAACTAATGGAGGTGGGATTTTTATTGAGAACACATCAACTGAGTTTAAAAATAATGTTTTTCACAGTAACTTCTCTACTCAAACCGCTTCTACTCTTGAGGACTGCTATAAAACTGGGGCCTCGTTAACCTCAGTAGGAGGAAATATTTCTGACGGTACTTTGTGTAATGTCACTGCCGGCCCAGGTGACACTTTTGATTCTACAGATCTCTACTCAGATTCAAGTGTTTCGCATCTAGCTGATTTTTTTAGTCTGTATTTACAGATCTTTTCAGGATCAGCATCTAGAGGTCATGGACTTTCGTGCTCAAGCTTAGACGGGCTCAACACCTCTCGCGGCGCAACTTGTGACGCCGGATCGACCCAGTACATCTCCACATCACGGCCCCTGGATATCGAATACAAATTCTCCAAATTGACTCTCCCCTTTACTCAACCCGCTGTTGCTATTCGTCCATTTTCTCCTGTAGTTCAAGGAGGCTCTGCAACTTCATTTTCGATCTCTCCATCACTCCCTGCCGGACTTGACTTTAATCTCTCAAATGGCACCATATCAGGAACCCCCGTCTACTCTCTCACTTCACCAATGCGATTCACCGTTACTGCCTCAAACACCTTTGGAAGTGCTTCGACAATTCTGACTATTGACATAAAGGAAGGTTTCTTTGTCGACACCAACAATGACTTAAGCGATGGCTCTATTGGTGATGGACGTTGTCAAACGGCCAACAATAAATGCTCTCTACGCGCCGCCATTGAGGAATCCAATACATCCGGGAGTCCTCGACTGATCTTTCTTCCCAATGGGCACTATAGCTTAGACTCCAATTTACCAATCATATCTTTTAATCTCACACTTATTGGTGAGACTAAACTAGCGACAATTATAGACGGAAAAAGCGCTCATAAAATTTTCAATGTCGGCGCTAGTGCTTCAAAACGAGATTTTGTATTTCAAAACCTAACTCTTAAAGACTCGGTCGGAGCCCTTAGCTTTAGTGGAAGTAACGTTATTGAGATACAAAACGTCTACATACAAAACAACGTAAGTACTGGTGCTGGTGCCGGACTTTTTATTGATGGAAATGAGAGCAACTATATCAATATCGAAAATAGTCGCTTTGAGGGAAACTTAAGTGATTCTGGAGGAGGAGCCCTCTCTGGAAACTCCACCTACCATACACTTTCTATAAGCAAAAGTACATTTAAAGGCAATCATTGCCAGAATTCAAGCTGTGATGGTGGGGCTATTGGCGGGTTCAAGTTAAAGCGGATCACACATTCTCTTTTTGAAAACAATTCTAGTACAGATAAAGGCGGGGCGATTTTCTGGGTTGGAGAAACTAATGGCGTGATCATAAATACGAGCTTCTATAAGAATCAAAGTAAATACGGTGGAGCCATTTA
>JAGRAG010000267.1:1996-8934 GCA_020435025.1 Bdellovibrionales bacterium
CTGGTAACAGACCCCAACTGTCAATTGAACCACTCACTTGACAAAGTGATCGCAAGTGGAACTCTTATTTCAAACTCAGAACTTCAAGCCTCCATACATCCATTTTACCCGCCCTTGATCAAATTAAGGTTGGGAAGTCCGGCCATCGATGCCGGAAACAACTTTCGATGCCAACGAAAAGATGGTGGAGGACTCTACCGTCGAAACGGATCCACAACTGCGAGTTTGCTATGTGATTCCGGAGCCGACGAATATTTTTCTGCCAATAGTGTTCAGATTCAATATCCCTTAGGAACAGATGGTCCATAACTTTGAATAGAAATAGATGGATACATGGACCCAAAGTTCTTTTCGAACATTTGATCCTGTAGCAAAAGTGGTTCAAAGATCACCGCTTTGGGATAGTAGTGCTTAAGAATTTTTTGATAACTAAGTCCGCGCCCAGCTAAAAACCGAGCTCCATACTGACACATTCCCACACCGTGGCCATGTCCTTGTCCAAATACGACAACGGATTTTTTTTCGCTTTCTATATAGAAAAGAGTACTTTTAATTTTGTGAAATCCCACCTTTCTACGAAAGGTTTGTGAATCAATATTTAGAGTCTCTCCCCATTGACTTTGAAGCTGCACTAACCGAACACGTCCACTCGGAGTTCGCTTTGAAATACTAAGCGAAATCCACTCATCTGATGCTTTTTTTAGGGGCCAGTACTTCTTAATTTGCGACCACGTTAGGCTCTTCTGCCACCTTCCATGCGGACTTAATGGACAAGATTCATCCATCACCGTACCTAATTTTAAACCGTTTCCCCAGACATTTTTGGGCTCTTCTGTTTTTCCCCCACAATCTGCGTGATAATAGGCGGGAAAGTATTGGCCTTCTGTATCCTTTAAAATAACTCCGGTTGTTTCACGAAGAGCTCTTTGGACTCTTTGTTGTCCAGGAAGAAGCTCCAAAGACGGCTGTTTGTGTTTATAAACCTGATCTAATACCGTGGATTCTACGTGAAAGTCCTGTTGGCGTCTTTGCTGCAATTGAAAGAGAGTATAGGTTCTAGAAACAATGGCCTGAGCTTTGAGAGCTTCAATGGGCCAAAGCGCCGGCATCTCTTCTGGCAAGACACCTGCTAAATACTCTTCAATGGACAGTTCAGCAATCACACCTATCATGCCATCTGAACGAGCCATCAAATGCAATGACTTAGGTACGGTCTCTCCAGAAATCGACAAGCTACTGCCCTTTATCTGAAGCTTTTTCCCCACAAACTGCTCTCTACGGCCCTCATTCCAACTCAACTGCCACAACGGATGCTCTTTTAATTGGGATAATTTGACCGTCACATGATTGAATCCAGACGAACTGGCAACAAAGCGAAGTCCCTTTTCCTTTTGAAGCCCATAACCTTTGATTTGGACCTCTTTTTGGCGCCTTTTAAGGCGAACCAATACAGTTTGCGGCTCTGTCGCTGACATCACTTTATTGATGTTAGACTCCAGCCATCCCCCCACAGGAATGGCCGCTCGCCCTGCAATAGAAAAATAAAGGAGTCCCCCCAACCACCAAGACTTCATAGTTGGCTACTTTTTATCCAACTCTAAAAAGGGTTTCACAATATCAATTGGGATCGGCAATACGATTGTGGTCTTTCCTTCATTACTAACTTCTTTTAAAGCCTGCAAGTAAGCCAATTGAAGGGCCGAGGGGGATTCAGCCAACTTATTGGACGCCTTCATTAACATTTCCGAACGTTGAAACTCCCCTTCTGCACTAATAACCTTTGCTCGTCTCTCTCTTTCTGCCTCAGCTTCTTTAGCCATCGCTCGCTGCATCTCTTTAGGAAGATCTATGTCTTTCACCTCAACAACAGAGATTTTAATTCCCCAGGGCTCCGTTGCTTTATCTAAAATAGATTGTACCGAGTGATTGATTTGATCTCTATTACCTAATAAAGAATCTAAATCAAAAGTTCCAACTACAGATCGCAATGTAGTCTGTGCTAATTTACTCGTGGCAAAAAAGAAGTCTTCTACCTGAGTGATGGCCAATTCCGGATCCATTACACGAAAATACACAATCGCATTGACCTTCAGTGTGACGTTATCTTTAGAGATCACATCTTGAGGTTGAATATCCATGGTGATGGTTCGAGTATCAATACGAACCATTCGCTCGACTCCGGGGATAAGAAAAATAAGACCCGGTCCTCGAACTCCTACGAAACGCCCAAATCTTAAAACGACTCCTCGTTCCCACTCCGCTAAAATCTTAATTATCGACGATAATAAAATTAACGCAAAAATTCCTATCAATCCAAATGACATAAAACCCATTGCTGCTCCTTTATCCTAGCTTTTCAATTTCTAATGTAAATCCCTTATGGCCTTTGACTCGAACCATTTCACCCATCTCCAAAGCTTCCGTTGCTTTAAAATTCCAAATCTCTCCCTTAAGCTCAACCTTTCCGATCATGCCTCCAGGTTGCAACTGAACAATTTGTGCTTCTGAACCCACAATGATGTCAAAGGAGGCCTTCTGTTTCACACCACGAGTACTGTAGGCCATATAAGCAATGCCCATTGTGATCAGACCTAACAAGAGAGATGTTGGCAAAACAAGGGAAAGGGGTATCTCTTCTCCCGTTACGTTGGCATCGAATAAAAACAGCGAACCGACAATAAATGACACGACTCCTCCGATTCCTAAAATTCCAAAGCTAGCAACAAAGGCCTCTGCAATCATAAATCCGATGCCCAATAAAATAAGCATTAACCCGCCCCACTGGACATTTAATTTATCTAAGGCGATCAATGAAATCACAAGCCCCACAGCACCAATGACTCCAGGGACAACCATTCCTGGATGAGTGATTTCAAAATAGAGCAATCCCAAACTTCCCATAAACATCATGTAAGCTGTCTGCGGATCCATTAGAAGCTCCATAACTTTGTAACGTAAATTATGAGCTAACAAACGAGTGGGACCAACGACCACGGAGACTTCTTTCTTGTCTTGCACCTGAACTTTTTTACCTTGTGCTAGTTGAAAAAACTCTTCACGGTTTTTTACAACATGATCTATCGCTCCAATTTTTGCCGCTTCAGCCGCAGTCACCGCCTTGGCCTTCTCTACAATGTCTTTTGCAAAACTCGTATCTCGACCACGGAGCTTCGCCAAGCCTTCGACCCAACTTCTGGTATCGTTGATCATTTTGTTTCTCAAATCTTTAGGGATGTCCTGTCCCCCTGGTAATATGGGCGTCGCCGCTCCAATATTGGTCGCCTCGATGGCTCCAGTAACATGACAGGCTTGCAAGATAATAGCACCAGCACTACCCGCGTGTCCTCCTGAGGGGCCAACAAGACAAAGTACGGGAAACGGTGAATTTAAAATCTCTTCAACAATCTGCCGAGTGCTCAAAAGACTGCCTCCGGGAGTATTAATAGTGATTAACAAAGAAGAGCACTTCCAATCTTTTTCGTTTCTACGAATCACTCTTTGCAATTCATCCACCGTTGCCGGCCCAATGACACCATCCATTTTAATCTCAGCCGTGCAGACGTCGGAAGCTCCGTTATTTTGTTCAGAGTCATCACCACCAGCAGTAAAGCTCGTTAGAAACACCAATGTGGAGACCATCATTATGAGAGTCCGCTGAATCCACTTAAATGGTTTCGTAGTGTGCACGCTGTGCCTCCTTCAATTTTTTAAGATGATTCCAAATCTCAGCTTTGATTTTTTGAGGATGGGGACTTTCAAAGACCTCTTCCATACCACGAGTGACCAATAAGAATGTGCCTTCAAAATGAATCAGCTGTCCAAGAACGGCTCCATAGACTTGATTCGTTTGAAGAGAATCAAAAGCTTTTTTTCCAAAAACCACACCAAAGTTTCCAGAAAAGCAAGACCACTCAGGTTTTCCAGGACTTGCCACAATGGGCCGCAGATGGAAGAAACTATAAATTTGAATAGCTCCCATCATTTTTGTTAACAGAAGGTCGCCTTTTTCTTGCTCAGATTCTGGCAGAGTCTCAATACAGACAAGTGGAGAGTCCGCTTCCCCTAAAAAGAGCCAGGAATTCTGACCAAAAGTTTCCTCGTTTGAATTCGAGGCAACGAAGGTCTCTGGCATGATAAAACTTTCTACACCGAGCACGTCTTTAAAATAGAGATACTCAGGGGTTTGCTTCGATATCATGGTCATTTTTTTAAATCGATACCCGTATAAGGTCATCAAAATAAGAACTTTTTGGACTGCGTTAGGTCAAGCTTCGACTCTCTCCCCGACAAATTAGGTCGGATTTCCTTTTACTTCTTCGATACAGTCCTATTGGAAACCTAAGGGCCTATAGGATCGAGCTGTCTAAAGTGTTGACAGGCCTTAACATTCTAGGCGTCATGCCCTTGTCTCTTTTTAAGATTTCTTTGTTATTACAATATCTTAACAAGTCGAAAGATTGGTCCTTCCCTTGCTAATTAAACTGTACTTGCAGCGACAGGTTTTTAGGAGAAAGGGGCCATAAGTGAATAAGGATCAAGTTTTTTATGCGAAACTATTATTAATAGCTTCTGTACTTTCTATGGGCGCGTGGAGCTTTGGAATCCACCTTATGCAACCTAAAACAACACTTCAAGCAGAACATACCGATTTAACGAGTATCAAAAAACAGCGTAAAACAGAACTTGGTAAAATCAATTATAAAGAAAAAAAACAACAAGTCTTAGATATTAAATTGGTTGACCCAGCCATGTCTAAAAAGTGGGGACTGAAGGCTACGGATGCCGAGTTAGCCTGGAAAAAACACAATGTCTTAGGAAGCAAAGATATTGTTATAGCCATAATCGACACCGGCCTAGACATCAATCATCCAGATTTAAAAAACAATTTGTGGGTCAACCCGGGAGAAATGGGCAGAGACAGTCAAGGTCGCCTAAAAGCCAACAACGGCATCGACGATGATCAAAATGGGTATATTGATGATGTCCACGGTTGGAACTTTGTTAGCAACAACAATGACCTTTCCGATCATCATGGACATGGCACGCACATTTCTGGAATTGTCGGCGCTGAAAGTGGCAATGGAATTGGGATCAGCGGTATGGCCCCTAAAGTGAGCCTCATGACCTTAAAGTATTTCGATCCAACGGTCAGCGGTGGAAACAACTTAATGAACACAGTTCGCGCAATTCAATATGCAACTCTCATGAAACGCAAACTCAAAATTAAGTCCCTTATAATAAACTACTCAGGAGGCGGCCTTGAAGAAAGTCCTCAAGAAAAGCAAGCCATCATTGCGGCTCAAAAGGAAGGGATTTTACTCGTCGCTGCGGCAGGAAATGAGAGCTCGGATTCAAATGTTCATGGCCCTCAGTACTTCCCAGCTGATTACAATCTCAGTAATATTATTTCTGTTACTGCAATTGATAAAGCAAAAAACATTTTGTCAACGAGCAACTATGGGATGAACACAGTCGACATCGCCGCGCCTGGAAACGAAATTTATTCCACACTTCCTGGTGGAAGATATGGAAGTATGACAGGAACCTCACAAGCCACAGCCTTTGTTACTGGAGTCGCTGCTTTGATTATGACAAAGTATCCTGATTTCTCGGCTGAAAAAGTGATCAAACACATCACACAGACTGGAGACAAAGAAACCAAAAAATTAGCTGGAAAAACCAGGTATCAAACACGCTTGAACACATATCGAGCCCTCGCTTTTCAAGATCAAGGAGTGAACTTCAATGGCTCCGTGGCCTTAAACACACCTCGAGGAATCAATTCCATAGGGGGCAACACCACTTTTTCGTCGGATCCCAACCTGAGCTATCCTGAAACAGGACAAACCGCCGACGGCATCGCTCAATTTTCCCGATCGATGAAAACCCTACTTAACGAAAAATAGGAATTCCTCTTCCGTTTGAAATCGTTCAACCAATAGTCCCTCGTCGAGTTAACTTCATGCTCAAACAGTCCTCGCCAGGCGGAGCGACCATTAATGTCCGTACCGCTGCTGCGGAAAACTGTGCGTGAAGTTACCTCGACGAGGAACTATTGGTGACAGCCTCTTTAAGATAGAAAATGACTCATATTTGGACGGTTTTAATTAAGTTTGCCTCAAAGAAGATCAAAAATTTATATTTAGATTCCTTTTATTACATAAAATAAATACTTGCAGTTGAGGTTTTTAAAACTTTAATAGTTTTAATCTCTTACTGTCTTACTTTGGATCCGAAAAACTCAACATTTTGGCTCTTCTGGCCGATAGTCTATATGACTTTGCGAAAGTCTTTAGTGGCACGTAAGAAAGGTTTGCTTTTGCATTTACATGGAAAACTTCGGCTCTTTAAAGCCNNNNATCTGCAATTTAATCATCTTGCTCTTTTAGGGCTCCTCTTCTTCTCTTTGGGCTGTACCGAAGCCATCCCGGAATTCGAATTTTTTAATCAGTCAAAAATTGAGGCTCCCGCCAACTTCAACCGAGCCGACAGAACCTATACATTTTCTGACAGTGATCCTAGCATAACTATCAGTGGATCTTGTGACGTACTTGCAGAAGAGTTTGTCTTTCGCATGGAAGATGGCGGTTGGGAGACAGACTATTCTGGTTATCTTGACTCAGGCACCGATCAAAATTGTTCTGACGGAAAGTTCACGCTGGTTTTTAAAGACCTCTTAAATCTTATCGGAGCAAGTCCTGGATCCTCTTCTCAAAAGCACCTTTATTTAAAAGGAGTGACTAAAAAATTTAAGTCCTACGAAGCATCGGTCACTTTAAAATACATCCCAGGACTGGAAGCCATTCCCAATGAGCCTCACACTCTCTCAGTATTCCCGACTTCTTCTTCGGACATTCAGTTAAGTTGGAGTTCAGGAGGTGGGACTACATCGGACTATCGGATCAGCTACAGCATCGGCCTAACTCCACCTGCAGACT
>JAGRAG010000268.1 GCA_020435025.1 Bdellovibrionales bacterium
GACTCTTTCCAGTGTAGAGAATTCTTCAGCAGTTATTAAAAACAACGATCCATCGGCTCCAAATTTTGCTGTCCAATTGGGTTTAGGAAAAATAGATGGTAGTGTGCTTTCGGCACGCTTGGCAATGGCGGAGTCCGAAGGAGTTGCTAAGATTTTATCTAGTCCTAAAATAGTCACAATAAATAATGTTGGTGCAACAATTAATAGTGGAATCACGTATACGGTAAAAACTCTCGCGTCCTCTGGATCTACAGATAGATCGGCTTCCGTTTCTGGAGGAATCACACAAGTCTCAGCTGGACTTACATTGTCTGTTAGACCAACAATTGTTGGAACAGATCAGATTAAGTTGAATATCAATGTAACCAATAGTGAACCTGACAATAGCACCTTAGTTGATGGAATACCTGGTATCGTAAACAACTCAACTAATACAGAAATAATAGTCAAATCAGGAAATACGGCTTCTGTGGCAGGTTTAATTAAGCACAACAACTCTCAATCAGAAGGTGGCGTTCCCTATCTCTCTAAAATCCCTCTCTTTGGATGGTTATTTAAATCTCAAACCACAGACAGTCGCGACAAGGAACTAATGATTTTCATCACACCTAAAATCATTCGTCGTGACTTAGCGGGGGACTATATGAGCCATAGCCAAGAAATGAAAAAACATTTAGTTCCAGAAAACAAAGATAGGGAGGAGGAAGAGGCTACCTCAGAGAGAAAAGACCAAGCTAAAACAGAAGGCACTACTCGTAAGTAGGCAGGGCTAACCAATGGTTCCTCGAAGCACTTCTTCTGGAGAAGTCACACCGGAAATGGCTTTTTGAATGCCATCGTAGCGCATGGTTGTAAATCCCGTATTTTCTATCATTGTAGAGATATCTTGAGCCGAAGCCCCTTCGTTGATTGCTTGACGTACGGTTTTATCGGGTATCAGCACCTCATAAATTCCTTCTCGTCCAATGTAGCCAGATTTGTAACACTCTTCGCAGCCCACAGATTTATAGACAGAGTCCGTGTGGCTGAGAATTTCAGCTACAATGGGGGAGTCGCCATCTGAGGGTTCGTGAATCTCTTTTTTGCAGTGAGGACAGAGTTTACGAACCAGTCGCTGGGCAACAACTCCTAGTAACGATGAAGAGATAAGAAAGGGATCTATTCCCATATCAACAAGGCGGTTGACAGCTGTTGCTGCATCGTTGGTGTGAATCGTGCTGATGACTAAGTGACCCGTTAGGGCTGATCTGACGGCGATTTCGGCAGTTTCCTTGTCACGAATCTCCCCAATCATTATTATATCGGGATCTTGACGTAAGATATTTTTTAAAATGGAAGTAAAACTCACTCCGGCCTTCGGATTGACCTGAACTTGATTGATCACATCAAATTGGTACTCGACCGGATCTTCAATAGTTATAATATTTTTTTCTGATGAGTTGAGGTGATTGAGCATAGAATAAACGGTGGTTGTTTTACCACTTCCCGTTGGCCCACAGACAAGAATGATTCCGTAGGGATGAGCGAGTAGATCTTTCACCTTTGTGACGAGATCTTTGCGCATGCCTAGGTTGTCCAAACCAATGGTCATATTAGATTTATCTAAAATCCTTAGGACGGCCTTTTCTCCTCGGATTGTGGGAAGTGTTGAGATACGAAAGTCAACTTCCGTATCGTTTACTGAAAAGATAAAGCGGCCATCTTGAGGAACGCGCTTTTCAGCGATATCAAGATCGCCCATGATCTTTAGACGAGAAAGCAAAGGGGCATGCATCGTCAGAGGTAATTCCATACCACTTTCGAGTATTCCATCAATTCTCTCTCGTACGTGGACTTCGTTGTCCTGAGGTTCAATATGAATATCACTGGCTTGATGACCGATGGCCTGTTCTAAAATCCGATTGATAAGAGATTCGATATCACTAGTGTGTTTTTTCTTTGCTTGAGAAGACGAGGTGAGAGACTTTCGAACAGCAGTTTCTTCGCGAATGTCTTCATTTTCTTCGACGACTTCTAAGTGGCTTTTCTTTTTCTGTTCTTTTGCTTGTAGGGCCAAGTAGGAGTTTTCTATTTGTCGACGAATGGAGCTTTCCAGACTGACAACGATCTCAAAATTGATATCGATGATATTGTCGAGTCTTCGTAGTTTGGGAACATTAAGTGGATCGAACACAGCCACCGTAAGAATGTTATTTTCAACTTTGATGGGCAGAATTGTCAGTTGATTGGCAACGCTATAGGGAATGAATCTTAAAGCTTCCTCGGTGGGTTTCACTCCTCTTAAATCAAAAAAATCAAGATTGAACTGGCGGCCTACAGCTCGGACAAGGTCTGTCTCTGAGATCAGTCCTTCTTCCACCATAAGAAGGCCCATGCGAGTATCTAGCTTTTGAGCCCTCTCAATGTAGTCTTTGACCTGCTCTTCCGTGGCTAGTTTCAGCTCAATGAGCATTTGCCCAAGAAAGGGGCGTCGTTTTAATGTCCGTTTTTTGGCTTCCACTGTACCTCGCAATAAGGAGTGTCTTTCATCAGTATATAGGAAATTAGTTAAGAGATCTTGATTTCTCAAAGGAGCCGAGACTTTTCGAAGTGGAATCTCTGCTATGGTCTAAGAGGACTGGGTAAAAGTTGCCGGTAGTGGTGAAGGGCGTGTCGACCTACTTATTTAAATTTTGAATGAATGTCGCAGCAATTCCAGCTTCTTTATTAATTTTCTGATTGTATTCTTCTGCTTTTTTTGTCGTTGCGAACTGTCCAATGTAAACTCGATACCAAGTTTGAGAATGGACGTTGGCTTCTTCTATGAACGCAGGGAGATGTTTTTTACGAAGTCGAGCTAAAGTGGTTTGAGCATCAGATTGTGACTGATGGGAAGAGTACTGGAGCGTGTAATTTATTTGTCTGTTTTTCATCTCATTTTCTAAATTATTAATACGAATTTTTCTGGTCACTTTAACTGAGTTTTTTTTATCCGCGCTAGTGTCTTTCTCAAAGTACGGTTCAGAAACGCGCATTTGCTCTACGAGCAGGCCTATATCTTGGCTAGATAGATATTTATTTTTTTTATAATTTTCTAAACGAAACTCAGGTTGAGGCTGAGACGATGGTGTACTTAGTTGGCTTGTTTGAAGACTCCACATTTTGTCGCTGATTTTTTTTCCAAAATTAAGTCCTGCGGTTAGCGGTATCAAAATAACGATCACAAATATGCTTATTGATCTTAGGAAAACAGAGATCCAGTGCTTTTTTTTAGTGGAATTCACAAAAGGCTCCTTTATTGAACCCTGAAGTCTCGGCTCTTGCGGTGTGGTAGTCTCTCCATTTCATAAGATAATTATTTATGCGGAAAGAGGGTCAGGTCAAATTTTTGTCTGTCAATCTAAAGGCTAAAGGCTGGGGAGCCAGATCTAGGGCTTGTTTTATTTGTCTCATTTCTAGACTCATCTTCACTACCTCCTAGACCGAAAGAGAATTCAGTATCTCATTGAAGAGACATTTATTTCAGGAGGAAGAGATGAACAACAAAATCATTTTTACCGCTTCAGCAGCGATACTGATCGCTTGGATTGCACTTGTTTTAGATGCATTTGATATATCTGATAAGGTGGTTCATGTTCTATCGAACTCTTCAAAGCCACAGGTCGTTCAGGTTGCAACAGCTTCTTTAGGAAACGAGACAGCTTCAATGAAAAAAGAGCTGGCGAAGACGCCTGAAGCAATGGCTGTTCCTTCCGTAACAAGTGAAGTGGATTCTTCGGGTACCGCTATTCCAATAGGAAGAGAGTATACTAGCTCCGAGGCAAAGCTCAACCAAATTCAATCCTTAGTGACAAATTCCATTACGGAAGACGAGAAAAGGTTAGAAAATTTGAATTCTCGAAGAGAAGAACTCTTAGCTATGGTTGATGAGATAGATAATCAAAGTGGTGAGCTAAATTCTCGATTAGATAAGCTCAACAGATTAAATGAGGTTTTCGCGAATGAAGTAGACAGACCAGTAGCACAGACTCGCGAGGACATTGGTGAAAAGTTAAATGGCTATAATAAAATTTTTGAAACCAAACAAGCATTTATCAGAAATTCGAAAAATAAGATTTCAATCTCTCTTAAAGGCGATTCATTACTTTTAATTGACGATAAACCTCTAAGGATAAGTGAGTATGCGGCAAAGCACTTTAATCCAGTTGTTGAAAGTCTTCGAACGGCTGACTATCAAGTGGATCCTATAACGATATCCGTTGGACGCGGATTTAGCGACAACCATGGTCAGGTTTTAAAACGCTTTTTAAGTCGTCAGTATGGATGGGATGTGCAGATTGACCGAAGTGAAAGAGTGTCTGGACTAGAGATCAACGTATCTGCAAAAAAATAGTGAGAAATAAAATGAAAATGTATACAGTACTTTCTTTTTTGCTCGCAGCAACCAACGTGTTGCTGCTGATTGTTTCGCGGGTTGGGACATCATCACAGGTACTTATTTCCATTTTGTTAGGACAAGTGACGTCACTCTTTCTTGTGTTCGTCGCTGTGAGCGACTCGGGAAAAGCAAAGCGAATAAAGATGACTTACTTAACTGACGACGACTCAGAGACCATGGAAGTAGATACCCTCAATTTTGAATCTGATAGTGATCTCAATTCACAACAGACTATAGATCCTCAGAGGCACCCTATTTCTTTAGAAGAGACCTCTGTTGCTTTGCCGGTGAATAGTGATTTCGAGGGCTTTATACATTCTTTAAAGAAGGTTTCGAAAAAGGAGAATGAAAGTTCACTGTTACGAATAAATTCTAGTGGAGGTATATTGGGGTCTGCGAGTAGTGCAAAAGTTCAATTTCATTCTGATGAACCTTCAAACGATGGTTTTGGAATTCAAAAGGAACTTTATAAGTTTTTGTCGAGAAACATTTAATCTTTAATCGCCGTAACGACTAGATGATCTATAGCAAGGCCGTCTTCCATTGGCTTAGAGTGGTCATTACCAATATACCCTTCATCCATTGATACAGTTATCTTAAAGACAAAGTTTCCCCTTTGCCGATATCGATCTAAGTCAATTGTGACTTTAACATCAATCCAGCTTTCAGCAGTCGCCAATCCAAGTTGATTATCAAGTCCGTAGTGGAGATCAAACCAGTAGTCATCCCAGCTTTCTCGGCTTCGGATTCCTTGTGTTTTTTGAGAGTCATTTCCTGTCAGGCCACAATCTAGATCACTTTCGTGGCAGACGTCAACGCGTACTGATTCTGGAACTTTGTATCCGCTGCTAAGAGTGATCTTCTGTTCTAGTTTGATGGGTAGGTAAGAAAGGCGGATCTCAACTTTGTCAAATTGTTGTACATCAATATCTAGCTCTTTGGAAACCAGAAAGATTTCATGAGTGGAGCCTCCCTCTCTTCCGTGGAAAAGGAGAGCTCTTTCTTGATCGGGGACGTAACCAAACTCCTCGGCCCAGAGAATATTCGCATCAATATTTCGGACATTCTGACCGGAGTCGACGATGACTTTTTGCCATCGGAAGTCTTCTTGCTCGACGATGAGGTCTCTTTCAAAAGAGTCTTCAAAAACTTTGCAGGTGCCAACTGTTTGAGTCGCGAAGCAAAACGGCACCTCTTGAGTGGGTGTGCCTTGTTTTGTTTCGGAAGCTTGATCTTGATTAAAAGCGACCTGACTGCACCGTGGTTGCACCCCAAAAAGCGCTATCGCTAAAAGATATAAAGACCGATTCCTTAACATATTACATTCCCCCACTAGAGGAATTGCAGTCTCAATGCCAGGCTAACCTCAGTAAACGAGCCAAAGAGCGTAAAACCATTAGACATTGTTAATTGATTTTACGGAGGGCCGCTCAGGTAGGGCCGCTCAGGTAGGGCCGCTTACGGAGGGCCGCTTACGGAGGGCCGCTTACGGAGGGCCGATCAGTCCCCCGTTGAGGGTGTAGTTTAAACACAGTAACCCGAGGAAGTTAAAATGTGTTAAAGCATGATTCGAACTTGCTCAATGCAAGAAGAAATTCCTTTATAAATGTCAGTTAATCTTGCGTTGTCATACATAAATGCCGGTGTCGATGCAATCTTGTGATGGGAATCGACAACCACATCCTGTACGGAACATTGAATGTGTTCTGCTCCACATTTTTCTATCTCTGAAGCGGTCTCCGCATCGCTGCCGATGGTCAATTTAACGGAATGTTCTCCGAGAACTCGGGCCACAATAGCCGGAGAGATGCAGATAGCTCCAATGGGTTTTTTTGCTTGATGAAAGGCGCGTATAACTGTTTCCAATGCTGGTAGAACTTTTGCTGCACTTCCTTTGAATGCGAAATCCGAAAGATTCTTAGCGACCCCATATCCACCAGGCAGAATGAGTGCGCCATAATTGTCGATATTTAGGTTTTCAAGATCCTGAATTTTTCCTCTGACAATACGTGCTGCTTCCGTTAGTACGTTTCGTGACTCTTCAGTAGACTCTCCACTTTGATGGTTGATTACGTGATAAGTGTCTATATTTGGAGCAAAGGCGTCGTATTTTAAATTTTGTTGATCTAGAGCTAAAAGTGAAAAAACGGTTTCATTGATCTCAGCTCCGTCTAAATAACCACATCCCGATAATACGACAGCAATTTTTTTTGACATAGACTCTCCTGTAACTCATTAGGAACCTCTTCCTAGTTAAAGGGTATTAAACTGTTTTAAAAATTACAAATTTCCTGGAAATTTTGCTCTCTATGTCACGCTCATCGTCACGCTCATCTTAAAGGTATTCAATTTGAATTTGGAAAATGAGTTTTAAATAAGGATCGATGTATACATTTCGGAGCTGATTGTTTGGATTTTTAGCCCTACGAGTTCTCAGAAGCCCTTACTTTTTAACTATCAGCTGTTTTGTCGGAGGGAATAATGAGTTTAAAATTTATACATGCTGATTGCACGAATATACATATTGTCCACTAAAATCCCGATCAAAATGAAGCTTCGGTGTACATTTAATCCCCGAGCTCGTGGGAATTCGGTTAAATTGAAGCAAAAAAAACAACTGGTATCCAAGGGCATGCATGGTCGAAAAAGGAACTGCAAAAAAACTAAATAGTTACTTTGTACGCTGGTTGGTTAATTTCCTCGCTGTTTTACTCATCGTCACGCCGATCAGCGAAGCCAGGGTGGCCTCAGCGGCTTCGAGCTGTGTTCGTTCTGTCCATATGAAGGTGCGAAGCGTTTTTCGAAAGTATGGCAGAAACCCGAAGCCTGGATGGTGTACGGGAAATGTTTATTTCATTCTCCGTGAATTAAAAAAAGAAGGTTTTCCGTTGGAGCGCACGAATGTACTGTTTGTAGAAAGCCGGACAGGTGAGGACTTTCGACTTTGGGGCTCTCCAGAAAGAAAACTCAATCGTTTTCATGCGACAATTGAAATAGATGGTTTGATCTACGATGTTCACTTCAAAGATCGCCCTGAAGTGATTAAAGTACAAGACTACGTAAGAGAGATGTTCACCTATCGCTTAAAGGGTGAGTGGTCGAGCGCAGACTTAGATCATCTTTTGGTGAAATCTATACCGGGCCCTGTGTATTTTGACCTTTTTAAAGAGCATGCTTCTAAAGGAATTTATCGTCATACGGATCACATTTCTAAAATTCCCTTTCGAGACTATTTAGTTCGGCATGGCTATCACTTTGATTCTCTTAAAAGGGATCACTAGATCTATTTAGAGGTTTGAAAAAATTTCGAGACGGGCTGGTTTTTAATTTCGTTTGTGTATAATGCCTGGATCCAAATATTTCACTCTTTTTATTAAGAAGGTACCAAGGAGATTTAAGGTCATGAAAAAGATGTTGCTCAAACTACTTCTTCTGTTTTTGCCAGCAGCGGTCCAGGCGGCTGACCGTCTACAACCCTTGGGTCTATCGGCGCATCCCATCACCGTATCAGGTATTTCTTCAGGGGCAGCTATGGCCATTCAGATGCACATAGTTCATTCCAAAGAGGTTAAAGGAGTGGGAGTATTTGCAGGCGTTCCTTACGGATGTGCTGGAATTCCTGGTAGTTATAAGACTTGTATGGAGAGCCCCGACTCTGTGCCGCTTTCCGTTTTAACATTGGGCACTCAACAGTTAGCTTTGTTGGGTTCAATAGATCCGCTGCAAAACCTAGAATATTCGAGGGTGTATGTTTGGCATGGCCTGAAGGATTCCGTTGTTAAGGTGGGGGCTGCGGCAAAGGTCGTTGAAATGTATCAAAAGTTAACGGACAACAAGGCAGGGATCTTTTCTAGAATAGACTCTAATGCGGAACACGGTCTTCCTGTAACGTCGCCGAACGCCAGTAGTTGTGGTCAATTGGGAAGTCCCTTTTTAATCCAGTGTGGTTATGATGCCATTGGTGAAATGTTTTTCCAGTTTTATGACAAACTCCCTCCAAAAACGAGCACTCCCTTAGGGACGCTAAAAAGATTTGATCAAACCGTTTACGACCCATCAGGATATTTTTTAGGTAAAGAGGGGCATGTTTACATTCCTAAAACTTGTGAAAATGGTGGTTGTGGTCTGCATGTTGCCTTTCATGGATGTCATCAAGAAGTGGGATCTTTGGGTGACTTCTTTCCTCTCAATAGTGACTACATCTACTGGGCAGACAGTTTAGGAATTGTGATTTTGTATCCTTCATCAGTGGTTTCGATGACTAATCCGAATGGGTGTTGGAACTGGTTTGGAGCTTATCCGGATATTTATCCAAATAATATTACCAGAACGGGTCTGCAAATGTCGATGTTGTGGAATATGATTCAGCACATTCGACAAGGGCAAAGACAATAAAAAAAGCGAGACGGTTAGGTCTCGCTTTCGTAATCAACGTAAAAGGAATTCTTATTCAGCAATGACTTTTACTTCGATGGCACAAGGACCTTTGCGTCCTTCTCCAATTTCGTACTCCACTTTATCTCCATCTTGAGGCTCTTGCCCTTGGATTTGGGAAATATGAAAAAATAGGTCTTTGCCTTCTTCTTGAGTGATAAAGCCAAAACCTTTACTTGTATTAAAAAACTTAACTGTACCTGTCATTTATGCGTTCCTTTTACGGGTTATTATAATCTGCATCGGATCCTATCAAAGTGAAAAGGGTTACCGATTCTGAAAAGGTATCACAGGTCTTTTACGAAGCAATGGAAAGATGAACCCGATCTTAAAAACTGGCAAAAAGAGCGGGGTAAAATAGATGAAATTGGTCCATTTTGAATAATTCTTACAGATTAGGAGCTTGGTCGGCCCCCACATCTTTGGCGCATCGCATGAAGTTGCCAGCGTTTAACGGGGCCTAGTGTCCTTTGACGAACCCCAAAACACGTAGACTCCACAGAGTTCCTAGGCCCTCACTGAGCGGGAACCGATGAGCTAAGTGATTTAAAGAGCTCGTCCATAGTTCTGTTGAATGCTCTATGTTTTCTGGATGTTGTGAAGCCACAAGTAGGGATAGGGTGGTCGTCGCACAATTGTTTAAGAACAGGTTATACGAGACCATGTAGCTCTCTTTTTGACTCGTTTGTAGTGCCGAAGATATAAATTCGCCCATGTTGACTTCTTCTAAAGAAAGTTCGTAAAGAGAGAGTTTATGGTTTAATTTTCGCGCAACAGCTTCATAAGCTTTAAAACTTTCTAGTCTGTAGGCTACGGTGTAGTTACCTAAAATCCCATCTAGAAAATTGTACTTCTGATCCTTCACGGGAATCCCTTCAGGAGAGATTAAAATGTTTTTTATAAAAGCCACCTTATAAATGTCTGTTTGTGACTTAAGTTCTATGGGGCGTTTAAACTCAATTTTTACGGCCGTGTGGTTGATATGCGGCCGGAACTCTTCAAATACAAAATGGGCACTTTGGATTTCTTTTATGGGAAGCTTGGCGGTCCAAAAAGAATCTTCGTGATAGAGATTGGCCACATGAAGAACCGGTTGGTCTTGGATCGGAGAAGTCACCTGTCTTCCACTACGATATTTACAGCTATCAATACAGATTCCTTGATAGCGTCCGCGAGAGTAGCTTTTTGGCTCTTCAAAAGGGTCCAACGAGGCGGAATCGCATCGACTGGAATCGTCGTTCTTTGTCATAGGTAAAGAGGTGGGGGACGGAGCAACGAAATACGATCCAATAGCCAGGCTGAGAACAAAAAAGATAGTAATAATTACCTGTTTCTTTCTTTTTAGGAGGGGAGGAGTTGTCATGATAAGCGACCTCTTTGGATAACAATGCGTACTCTAATTAACATAGAAAAAAGCCGAGCCACTATATTGACATGACGCGTAATTAAAGATAGGTAAAAGCTGATCATTGGACCTGTTTTCGACGTGCAAGTTGTACAAAAGTGAGGAGGAAAATGAAAAGCTTTGGTGATTTTCCTTTGTCAGAGGAAATCTTGAATTCTCTGGATAAAATTGGGTTTGTTAAGCCCACACCGATACAAGTTGCAGCGATTCCTCTTTTGTTAAAGGGTCAGGATGTCATTGCTCGAGCAGAGACCGGGTCTGGCAAAACGGCCGCTTTCGCCATTCCTCTTGTCGAGCATCTTGGTAAAAATAAAAAAGCCAAGGCTTTGGTCCTAGCGCCAACCCGAGAACTGGCGCAGCAGATTGAGGGTTTTTTTAATCAATTACTCCCACAAGAAGGGCCTCATACGGTCGTTGGAATCTATGGGGGTGTCGACATTCGCAAGCAGTTTAAAAAGCTTCAGCGCCCCTATTCGATCATTGTTGCGACACCAGGCAGATTGATAGACCACTTAAGACGAAACACCTTACAGGTCAGTAAATGTCAATTTGTTGTAATTGATGAGGGAGATCGCATGCTCGATATGGGCTTTGGTCCCCAACTGAAAGAGATCCAAAAAGGACTACCCAAAACAAGACTGACCTCGTTTTTTACCGCAACTTGGGAAAAATCCGTGACTCGCTTAGCTCAGTCTTATCTTCGACAGCCGAAAACGGTCTATTTGACGAAACCCTCAAGCACCGTGAGCACAATCACTCAGTCAGTACTTTCCGTTAACAAGGAAGATAAAGAAGACATCTTGATGGATGAGTTAAATCGTCGTCAAGGCTCGATCCTCGTTTTTGTCAAAACCAAACATGAAACCCATAACCTTTTTAAACACCTTAAAGAGTTTGGCTTTCAAGTAGAAGAAATTCATGGGGATTGCACTCAGGGACAGAGAAATAAAGCGATGGCCCAATTTAAATCAGAGCAGGTCAAGATTTTGTGCGCGACAGATGTTGCAGCCCGAGGTCTCGACATTCAATCTGTACAGCATGTGATTAATTTTGATCTTCCGGTGAATAGTGAAGACTACTTACATCGGATTGGGCGAACAGGGCGAAATGGTGCAAAGGGTGAATCCGTTACTTTTGTTACCAGAGAAGAGTATGGAAAGTGGAATCGGATTGCCAACAAGTTCAAGTTAGAAATGCTGGGGGCCTCGGAAGGAAAAAAATGATAAGATCTATTGGTGCAAAGGTATTGTCGATTTTGCTTTTTTTTACGGCACTTCCTCTTTGGGGAGAAACCTTAACAGCAACAATAACTGCAAAAAAGTGTGATTTTGTCAGTCGCACTTTCTTACAGTGGATCTATAGAAGCCATGTTCAAAACTTAGTCGAAGAAGAGCTTTCTGACGAGCAACTTTTGGCTCGTATCGGGACTGTCATGAGAAATTTTGATGCTCCTTTTTTACTTTCATATTTAGACCAACCCCTAGAGTCCTTTTCTTGGGATCTCAATGCTGCAAAAGATATCTTAAATGGACTATTTACTTTTACGGATCCCAACTGTGAAACTCTAAGGTCTAGTGAATTTGAGTCCCAAGCGGGTAAAGCGGGAATAGCGTTCGAAGAGCTGCTATTAAAAAGTTTAGCACTCTCTATGGATCCGCACTCTACTTATTATACAGCAAATCAGCTAGAGTTGTTTTCTAAAAAAATGGGACTGAGTGAAGTACAATCGGAAGATAAAATAATCAGTCGTAGTTGGAATTTTGATGGAAAAAGCTACGCGGCCATCAAGCTTCCTCTTTTTTATCACGGAAGTGGAAAAGATTTCTCGGATATCTTGAAGCAATTAAAACCCGAAGAGCTTTCCGGATTGATTGTCGATGTTCGAGATAATATTGGAGGCCAGACGGAAGAATCTATAGCTATACTTTCGCATTTTTTAGGAGCTAGGCCGCTCGGCATGAGATATGGATTTCAGCTCAATCGCAATTTGCAAGCGCCGGAGATTTTGGTATTCCGGGCCAGTCGTCCCTCCCAAGTCATCTACAAAGGTCCCTTAATTGTATTGATCAATGGCGGTTCTGGAAGTGCCTCAGAGGTGTTTGCGGCGGCTATTCAAGACTATCAAAGAGGGTGGGTTGTCGGGCCTAATGCCACCTTTGGCAAAGGCACGCTCCAGGAGATGCTTCCAGTAGATGCGGGAGCAGTGAAAGTCACAACTTCTTTTCTGTTTCGAGTCACGGGGCAGCCTTTGCAGCAAAGAGGAGTTATTCCCGATATTAGCATAGGTTATGAATCAGAAAAAAAAGTGATTCGGGAGCGGGACCTTTTGTATAGCTTAAAAGCTCCGGAAGCTATTGATACTAGAAGGAAAGATAAAGATTTGTACTCTCATGTGGTGTCCAGAGGTCGATTAAAAGAATTTACCGACGCTTATAAATCGGAAGAGGGTGCAGATAACGCTTTTGAACTTTCAAGATCTTTGTTAGTGGAAATGGGTGACCTAACAATGGATTGAGGATGCGTGCTAAGGGGATATTGATACTAATTTTATTTGGGATGCAAAGTGCAATGGCAGATCCCTTTCAGGAATTTGTTCAATTTCATTCTCATGTCAGCCAGCTTAAAAATATTAATAAACAGGATCGGGGAAACTATCTTTCCAAAGTTTCTGCGGTTTTATCAACTACAGAAATTGGTCGACAGGTCCTTCACTGTTTTTTTCAGCAAGATCCCGAGATATCTCGATCGGTGGTATTTAACACTGAAAATGATCCTATTTTTGAAATGGGAAAATTCGATGTAGCTTTCATGTTAAGGCCATATGAACATGGAGAAGAAGGCTATGAAAAAACGCTCTATCTCTCTTTAGAAGTCCATCCTGTTGTAGCCTTATTTGATATTGTTCATGAGATGAATCACTCGTGTCATACAAAACGACTTAAAAAAGACTACCTAGCAATTAATGAAGTGCTAGATCAAGGCGTGAACGAAAACGACGGTTCGGAGAAAAAACTTTTGGCGCTACTCAATTTGGAAGCCATACATAGTGCCGGAGAAGAGGTGGAATCTTTTTGGACCGAAATCCAATTTTTTATGGAGATGTTAGCTGTTTTACCTGAAAATTACTTAGATTTGCCTTACAAGACGGATCTGTTTTTCGAAGAGTCCCTAACACTTCGAGCCTATTACATGAAACTAGTGAGCCTAGCCAAAAATCATCGATTGGCCTATTTCGTTGTTTCAATGTATGTAAAGGCGAAGGTTTTTACAAAAGAATCAGTTTTCGAGGAGAGCAAAGATCCTTTTTTTCAACAAGAATCACCTCGTTTGGTCCACGCACTTATTCGCAAGGGACGAGATCTTAACTATGAATTTCGAAAACGCCCCTCTTTTAGATATTCAGATATCTGGTGGTCTTCCTTCTACCCTATTATGGCCAGTACGGAGTAGATCAAAGCGGTTCTACATGAAAGTTGTAAATCGAGGCGTCTTGTAAAAACAAACCCCAGTGTTCACCTAAGCCATTACCAGAGATATCAAATGTTCCGATTAAAACAGATTTGCTGGTGCGGACCTCACGGACGATCAGCTGAGTTCGATTGTTTAATTCATTATGGATCTCAAGAGAAAGAGTAAAAAGCTGTGAAGGCGAGAAGTGGGCAAAAGAACGGCTGAGATCTACGACATGAGTTGGCGATTTATACAATACCGAGAACTTATGACTCGGCATCATATGGCTAAAAACCAATTCAATACCATTACTTAATTTTGGATTACCATAAGATAGAAAGGTCAGTGTGCCCGTTTCGGGAAGAGAAAACTGGATTAAAAATCGATTTGCTGAATAAGTATCCTTAAGGGGAGTCGCTTGTCGGACGATTCCTGTTCCACTGAGATTTCCGTTGTTAAAAAATAGGGAGTCGTTTCCTTCAAGAATATAGACCTTGTGAGTGCCAATTCGCTGATTTTCAGGAATTTGATCACGTAACGAAATCGAACTGTCGTCATTCACGCACGCAGATAATGACACGATCATTAGGGAACAGACTAATAATAACCTTTTCATAGACACCTCAACGCTTGTTAGCTGAGGTCCTACCACTAACTCGAAATTATGTCTAATTTACAGTTTATCGGTTCATCCACTTTTGAAAAAATAAGCTAGCCGTTAAGTCTCCGGTCACATTGACGACGGTTCTTAACATATCGAGAATACGGTCGATTCCTAAAATAAGTAAAATACCTTCTGAAGGAATTCCAATTCCTCTTAGTAAAGTCGACAGTATAGCAATTCCGACTCCTGGCGTCCCAGGTGCTCCTATAGAGGCCCCCGTCGCGGAGAGAACGATCAGGCCAAGCTGCCCCAAGGAAAGATCTAGTCCGTAGGCTTGCGCGATAAAACAAGTGGCCACTCCCTGATAAGCCGCTGTACCATCCATATTTATGGTGGTTCCTAAAGGAATTACAAATCGAGAAATGTCTGTAGAAATATGAAGTTTTTCCTCAGCCGTCTCCATTGTCAAAGGCATCACTGCGGCCGAGCTTGATGTTGAAAAAGCCAGAAGTTGAACCGATCTGGATATTTTAAAAAACTTCAACGGATTGTACTGAGCCCCAATAAGAACAATTAAACTGTAAAATGTCATGACTCCTAGTAGAGCTACTATAACTGTCAGGGCATAGGCTCCGATACCTTTAAGGACTTGAAATCCAACATTTGAGAGAAGTTCTGCCATGAGGCCAAAGACAGCTATGGGTGCCAAGTACATCGCCCAACCCACAATGATCATTGTCGTCTTTTGAATGGATTGCAGCAATACGACCACCGGTTCGGCTTGATCCTGTGGCAGGCTTAAAAGGGCAACTCCGATCATGATGGCGAAAATAACAATTTGAAACAAATTTCCCTCTAACATCGAGCCAAGTGGGTTGTTGGGAAGAACAGAGGTCAGTTGTTTGGGAATAGTCTTGTCAGAGGTGAGCTTATCAGAAGAGGAGACATTGAGGGAAACTTCATTCTTTAGTGGAGGCCGCTGAATCCCTTCGCCAGGTTGTAACAACTCCGCTGCAAAAAAACCAATAAGAATCGCTACGGCCGTCGTGCAAACAAAATAAGGAAACAAGCGAAAGGAAATTTTCTTAAGGACTTCTGTTGACTTTGCATTGACAATACCCAAAATCACCGAAGTGAGAACAAGAGGAAGTACAATCATCTGCATCAGGATCAGAAAGACTTGGCCTGGAAGCGCTAACCATTCGCCAGTGGTCATTGCTAACTTTCGACTGACCCACTCGGTGTCCGGCCCCAGACCATAACCAACCACCAATCCCAAAAATAAAAACAGTAAAATCTTAGCCCAAAGCTGTCGTTTAACAAGAGCCTGAGTTTGATCAATAAGGTTTGAGATTGGATTCATCAATTTGTTCAATGGCTTTTCTAACCTTCTTTGAATTTTTAAAAGTTGCAATATGGATAATGGCGTCACCATTATTTACCAAAGGTATAGTGCTAAGGCCAATGATAATTCCACTACCTTTGGCTTTCACATCATAAGGAGCATCTCCGAAAGGATCAGAGATCGTTGCTAAAACTTCGCCATCTGCCACATGATCGCCCAATTTCTTATGCAGGCGAAAAGAACCACTGTGGTTGGCGCGCACCCAGTAGCTTTCATTCGCCGTAAAGGCCATTTTTTTATGAGAAGCGGCATGATGGGCGACAAGCTTTGGAAGCATTCCGATATTCCTCATGACAGAAACACAGCCTTTAAGTCCCGCTTTGACGATGTCTTCTTCAAATCGCAGAGCTTCACCGCCTTCGAAAAGCAGTGTGATCACATTTCGCTTTCTGGCAGCTTCTCGCAAAGAGCCATCTCTTAGCTGAGAGTGGATCATAACCGGTACCCCAAATCCTTCAGCCAATCTAAAGGTTTCAGGATCATCAAGACAGGCTCGGATATGTGGAAGATTGGAGCGGTGAATAGAGCCAGTATGTAAATCAATTCCGTGAGTGCACTTAGTGACGATTTCTTTCATAAAAATATCGGCGAGGCGGGCGCCTAAAGAGCCTCTAGAGCTACCAGGAAAACAGCGGTTTAGGTCTCTTCTGTCGGGAAGGTATCGTGATTTACTGTTAAAGCCAAATACGTTGACGATCGGAATGACAATCAATGTTCCTTTGATACGATTGAGCTGCGGGCGCTGGAGAAGTCTTTTAATGATTTCAACGCCGTTGATTTCATCTCCATGAATGGCGGCACTAATGAATAAAATAGGGCCGGGCTCTTTGCCGCGAATCACTTCTACTGGAATGTTGAGTTTTGTATAATCAAAAAGTGAGGCGACTTCAATTTGAATTCGTCTGCGCTCACCAGGCAGAATAAACTCGTTGCCAAATTTTAAAGCGCTTTTTCCTAAAAATTTTTGTGCTCTTTTCATTGTCCTTCTATTTACAATAGCATTTGATTTTTTTATCAACTTTCTCTATAACATCTATTTTTTTCTAATTCGCACCC
>JAGRAG010000269.1 GCA_020435025.1 Bdellovibrionales bacterium
GATGGCTCCACCACTGCAGTTTGCACAACTGGCATTATTGTTTAGAAACTTCGAAGAAACGATAGTTAAACTACCATCGTAATGCTTGCCAATCGCTGCACCACCATAGCTGCCGGCAGACTCGTTGTTTTGAAAAACGCAGTTTTCAACGACGACATCTCCTGAGTGAAAGTGGAGGGCTCCTCCCCCACCAGAGGTACTTTTGTTTTCAATAAAAAATACATTTTTTACCGTAAGGCGGGCCGCAGTTCCACTATAGTCGATCGCACCACCAGAGGAACTTATACCGCCCTTTAGGGTGAGATTTTCAATTTTTACGGTGGGCGTGCCATTGATTGCGAAAATTCCACTTGAAGCTTGGGCATCGACTATGGTCACCCCAGGACCTTGTCCACGGATGGTAAGGGAGCCGGATAGAGGAACCACTCCCGAGGAAAGTACGTAGGTCCCCGCTTCTAGCTGAACTGTGGTGCTCCCTGAACCTGTCAAGTTGGCATCACTAATAACTTGTCTAAGTGTGCACTTTTTCAAAGTCAAATCTGTACAGTCGGGAGATCCAGAATCCTCGTAGGTATTTGGTTTAAACGCAGTGTTTGCATAATAGAGGACTTTCCAGCCATCTCCTCGGGCTTCAGGCCCGGAAATTTTTTTGCTGTTAACGGCTCGAATGATCGGAAAGTAAGTGACCCCATCTTGGAACGAATGGGAAGGGGGAAGATTTAGTAATTGAAACTGGGAGTCGGATCCGATAGGAGTCCAACCTAAAAACGTGGTTCCAGTTTCATCTTCAATTTTGATTTCATAGTGACTCAGGGTTGAGGAATTGAGGTTTTCGGGAGGTTTCCAGCTTAACTTTGGGCTGCTCAGTGCAGAATCGTGAGAGATGCCATCTACAATATTAGTGACAGGATAAGGGGTGGGAACTAGATCTTCTTTGGGAGAAGACTCAATGATCTTTAGAAACTCAGGGATGGCTTCAGAGCATCCCAGCTGAAAAATTGCAGTTAGATAAAAAAGACTTCTAACTAGAAGTCGAAATGAATCTCGCATCCACGTACCTCTAAACTTAATCTTCAGTATATTGGAGTAATGAAAGGACTGCTAGTAACGAAGTTAGGTTGTCTCACTGTGAAGCCACAAATGGCTAAGTGTTGCGATATTGTTGCACAAGGCATTTCTATCTCACTGAGATTGACGAATCCATTGAATTAGGAAATTACATTCCTAAAATGGCTCTGGCGGCAAAGAAGAGCACCACTCCGACTGTAAAAATATTGATATAGTTGACTGTCATATTTCTAACTCCTAAAACCCCATCGGCTGAATTTGAAATCTCTAAAGTGATCTTAATGAAATATTATGAAAGTTTAGGGCGTTAGTGACCCCATCTAAATAAAGTTGGTTTTCTTGGGCCATGGGAAATTTGTAAACTCTACTTACGGTGACAATTAGAGTCTCTTTTTAAGAACTTTGACACTTTGACTTTTCGTCAAATATTTCGACGATCAAACAAAAATCTATAAATATTCAGGGTTTATGGCATTGGCATGCTCCGGTATAG
The DNA here is from genome assembly GCA_020435025.1 of Bdellovibrionales bacterium. Classification (GTDB taxonomy): domain Bacteria; phylum Bdellovibrionota; class Bdellovibrionia; order Bdellovibrionales; family UBA1609; genus JAGRAG01. Next base: position 1,562 of record JAGRAG010000269.1, read on the forward strand.
GGTTCGCAATTCATGTTAAGTGATAGCTCCCCGTGAGTTATCAGGAAAGTAACTAAGGAAGAAACAATGAAAAACCTATTGGTGATAATCTTATTAGTAACGGCCTATTTAAGTGTGGGCTGTTCTGAAGAAAATTTGCCAGCGGCTCCAGCACCGGCACCTATTGATGATCCGTACAATCCGGACGGACCTTATGTGCCAGATGGAACAGGTCCTGGACAGGGACCTGGAGATAACTGGGAGTGGGGAGCTGCTGCTGATTTAGATATAGTTAGTCTCAGTGTCATGTCCGACTACACAGCTCGGCCTATGAACAATCCACAAGACATTAAAGTCAATATCAACTTGGAAAAACGTGGAAACGGGTTTGGTGGAGTGGTGACGATCACTTATACGGAAAATGGCAATCGATATGAAGGATACTTCACATCGGGATCTGAGGCTCACGACAATCGTTACAACATCTTTTTTACGAAGCAAGGCAAAACGGTATGGCACGGTTTTTTTGAAGACTACTTTGGTGGAATGATCGTTGTTATTGATGATGTTATAGATCTTGGTGATGGCGATGACCAAATACTAGCAGCAGGTTCGGTGTGGTTTAAGAACTTTGGACTCACTTATGCTCCTCATCCACCCACACATTGCTGGAATGTCTCTCTCGGGCCTTATGACTGTCGTTCGTGGAAAAGTGGCGAAGGCGTCAATACAACAGCAGCAATCAATCCGACAGATGGATATGTAAAATTAGGAACTTTTGAAAATTTAAATATTGGTCAAGCCTTTAACGGCGAAGCCCAATTCTAAACAGAGGATAGAGTAATGAAAGCGTTAGATAAAATTGCGAAACATTTTTTAAAGGTTGTCGCTCCCTTATCGATGTTGGTTGTGACAATGAGTCTCACAGGATGCCCTGGTGAAGATGGTGGAACCCGAGTGGGAACACCAATAACAGGTTCCGTTCACACATGCCAAGGGGTCTGCCCAGTCAATGCAGATAGCCTCATTCGAAGTGCCTTTGGTGATGAGGGTTACGGTGGTTCGCTAAAAAGTCAGTTAACTTTAGATATCCTTGGTGATCAAGTTTATGGCAATGGGTACTATACTGGAAACATTTATCTCGCTGGAAGTTTCCAGGTATTTCAACAATCCTACTATGGCTGCCCTATCTATACAGGTCGTTACAATATCGAAACTGTCCAGGCAGGTTCTATGAACCAGTATGGGATCTTTGGCAACGTACAGGTTGTCGCTCGAGGTGTTGAAGGTCCCGCTGCCGGTCACGCCATAGATATGGTGGTGACTTCGATGTCGACAGGTGCGTTTAATGGCAAAAAATACAACGCAGTTGGCTTGGCCTATGACTTTGGACTTTCTGGTGACGTTGCCATTCGTTCCGTAGATGGCTTGAGCTGTAACGGAATGGGCCTATTTTTCGGTTATCAGAAGTAATTTCAGAAATGCAGACGGAGGCACGAAATATGAATCGGTCCATAAAAACGATTATAGGATTTTTGATGATGGTTTCTGTCTCTGCTTGTTCGACTCAATGGCGTGAATCAGACCCTGGAATCGATTCGAGACAGCTTTTTGAAATCATCGATGAGGCTCTACCTATAGGAGCTTCTTCGACAGGAGGATCGGCTTCTCAGGAATTTTTAGCGATTGCGAAAAATGACCCTTACTCTGCGATTTTTTTTGCTGAAGGACCGGGCCGTATGGGAACAGTCAACAGTATATTAGGATTCCCAGGAGACCTAGCTCTTTTTGGAAAGTCGGGTCGCACTCGCGAAGAAGTTAAGTCGGTGATTGTCATTATGGCGGAAGGCATGATTGAAGGAGATGATCGCATTAGATATGCCATGATGGTGGATATCGTGTTTAATGATGGGGATCGCTCTACGGTGACTTTTTCTAGTCAAGGGGAGCGTGAGATTGATGGAAAAGAGTTTATAGTTACGATGAAAGGTACAACCGGAGAATATTATTTGCGATCTTTGGATGTGACCGGAGGTGAGCTCAAGCCTGTGATTCAGTTGGAGTTCCACCAAACAGACGAAACGGGTGAGCCTTATATGATTGGTAAGGTCTCTACGTTGTCGGTCTTTGAATAGAAATAAAAAATAAAGTTCCTTAGTGGGTCCTTGGAAATTCGTCCAAGGGCCCCTTTCCTTTTTCGTCTACAACAAATCTTTTTCGCGCAGGCGGGAAGGTGGGAGGTCTCTCTCCCCCTTGGGTCATGGTGGGTTGGTAAGAAATGTCATATGGGCTCTCTTGAAATCTGCGATTGCAGCGGCGAGGGCCGGAAGGTACTCCCAGCTATTACAAGAGCCGTACCAACACTTTTGGGGTCATTTTGACTGTGAGGGCTTGATTTTAGGGGTTTTGCGAAGAAAGTTACTGAAATTGAAAAAGGGTAAGAGGGACAGATCGACACCTATAAGTGATTGGTATTGTTAATATAAATTTCAGCATATAGCTTTTGAGTGAAAGACCGGGAGTGTAATTCGCAATCAACGGGGGCTTTTTGTATTTGGTGACAACTAAGGCGAGATTACTTGAAACTGGTATTTAAAAGTTAGACAGTTAAAAACATTAGTAATATTAAATCTTTAGATCGTAATTCCTCTGAGTTTAGAATGGCCTGTCAGTTTCGGGTA
>JAGRAG010000270.1 GCA_020435025.1 Bdellovibrionales bacterium
GTTTGCTTTTACCCCCTACAAATCACAGCACTTTTCGAGATGTCCTCATAAAAGGGACCGGCCCTGTTGAACAATTCACTCAAAACAACCAGCTCCGTTTTGCGCATTTGGGATTTGACGGATACTTTGAAATATCTGAAGCCGTAAGAGACATGACTACTAGTGAAGCTCTGCACGCAGCCGGAGTTTTGGTTTCTCGAGGCATAGCTATTATTGATCACAATGAACAGGTTCATCGCAATGGTTTAGATCATCCCGTCAGAGTCGGTAATTACATTCGCGCCTTTCGGGTTCAGACTCGTTTAAGCAATCTTGTTTCACTTTCCCCTGATGAGCGGCAAAATGCGATAGACGACGCCATTCTTCGTTTACAAACGCTTCAAGGCCGAAGCCGTCCCATGACATATGTGGAGTACTATCACTATATGGTTCAGAAGCTAGCCCTCAACGCAGCAATATATCAAGCCATTGGCTACACACAAAATAGTCTTCACTTTGGACAGGTCACCCTAGCTGGGGAGATGGCCGATCTCGGCGTGGGCACTTTTGAAAGGCCAAAGCAACCCGGAGAAGTCAACACAAGCCATCCCTGGTTTCGTTTTGAACGGCAGCCCTTGCTGTTGCAAAACATGCTCTACAGAACCCATTCCGTAAAGGCCGAGCCTCATCCCGTTCTTCTTTCTCCCGACTCAAAAACGGTGATCAATCAGCAAACGCTTTTCTCCTTTATTCAAAGTTTTGACCCCGATTCTGCTAGACGAATAGAAGAAATGAATCCCATGCGCATGTTTTGGGAAGCCTATGATCAGCAATATAGAAGATTCGATTACGAAAAATACCGCAAGAAAGTTCTTCCTAAATTGCAAGATCTCTATAGTTGGTCTTTAGAGAAATCTCTAAAACGCCTTCCCAAACACCTCAGAGAGGCCATCAGAAAGACCTATTTAAAACTTTTGAGGGGCTATGAAAAAGGAGTTGCTCGTCCAACGAAAAGCGGTCCCCTACAAGTTACAGCTCTTGAAAAAGAACGGTTATTTTCCAATGCCCTTACTAGAAACAATTTAAATGCCGTTGCTTTTTTACCTCCAAATGGGAGTCACAGTTGGGATTTACTTGGAAGTGAAAAATCATTTTTAGAGTATCATGGAGCTCGAAATCTCCCTGATATAAGCTGGCGCCCACAAAACTTAGAGTCATTTTTTCTCGAACAAGTGGGAATGCATCCACTGGAAATGCTACTTCTACCTGGAACGGGTCGGCTCGAGGTGGGTCAAAAAATCATTTGGATGACAGAGGCTGGAGTCTCACCTATTGCCGTTATCACCAAACAACTAACGGATCGATTTGCTATCTCTTATGAGCACCCTTTAACGGGTGAGATTTTAAACGAAGTTGTTTCAACCGAAGAACTTTTAAAATTGAACGACCCCAGAAACGCCAAAATTTCCGAAGGCGACCTAATCTCAGGGACAAAGTTGACAATGGGAAACACACTTAAGGCAAGGGCCCGTTCCCTTCAAGAGCGGGTGAATCCTTATTTGATCCTGCCACACGACTCCGACTCGGCAGTCCGAGAAAAGCAACTGCGTGCACTCAAAGAAGTTGTTGCTGAAGCTTACACAACTTATGTCAGCAACCTAAATCCAGAAGAACAAAAGACTTATTCCGAGCGTCTGTACCGCCGTCTGAACCAGAAGGACAAGCTAACCCTTCAATGGTCAATGGTGAAGGGCTGCGGAAACTGTATGGATCAAAACCTATTTACCTCCGTTTTGCTCTCTCAGATCTCTCGTGCCTTTCAATTCACTTACAGTGCTTACATTGCCAAAGATCCTAATAACAAAACTCATTTTTATACAATCGTGACCCTTCTGCCTTCTCAACAGCAGTATGTTTTAGAGAGCAGTTTTTTTGGTATCCGCCTATTTCCTCTTCGGCAGGCCCTCGTCTTCCCTCGATTCCTCATGACAAATATTGTGGATCAACACAAGCCCTCTAAACGAGGTCCAAAAGCCCTGTGCGCTAGGGCCGTTGCCAATTAATGGATTCCAACATTTTTTCTAATCGCCGGAAATGCGCTTACAGATGCTAACGAAGTGGGGACATTCGCCTTTGGCAGGATCGCAAGTTCCCGTGTAGTTGATCACACGTTGAGCATCATTGCCATAGCAGTAATTTTCAAGACGGGGAATCACACAGCGGGCGGAAGGGTCCACATACCAGTCCTCTGGTCGCAAAACTTTTCGAATAGTGTTGTAGGCATCGATCACATCTTGCGGTGAGCCCTGAGGGGGAGGTCCCGTCTCCTTACTACACCCAGCCGGAGTGCCCGCCTTGCCAACATCGGCCATGCGAACAATCATAAAGGACTCGCCATTAGAACAATCCCAAGTCGCGGGAACGGTTCTCTTTGTTGAAAGGTCTATTTCTGTGATACGCGATAAAGACCTTCGCAATCCACCAATGGGAGAAGAACCATCCTTTTTAAAATCAATTTCATAACCTCTTCCATAAACAGAATCGACAGAGAGAGCCGTTGCTCCACGAGCCACTAGCTCATCACTGGCCGCTGGATCAGTGTAGGTCAGTGTCAGTAAGGTCGTGTTCATTAACTTCGCACGAACGTCTGCTGCCAAAGATTCCGTCTGTGTAAAACGCACATTTCCTTCTACTTGCCGGTTATCAAGCCCCGATATTCCCGCAAAATAATTGACCCTCTGCCCAGATTCTAACTCTGATAACTTTTGAACGATCAGCTGACTGTCTAAAGGAGCCAACATCGTTTCAAAATCATGCCATTTTACTGGTGTGGAGCTAGAAACCAAGGGTCCTTGATAATTGGTTTTTTGGCGAATTGATAGCTGTATAGATGCCCCTTGACTGGCAGCACTTTCAGAAACGTAGGTCGCTCTTTCAGAGGCCTTGTACTTACCTGTTCGACTTAAAAATTCGTCTGTAAACTTGATACCCGCCTCATCATACGCCCCTACTCGAAATGTGTAAAAAGCTCTGTAAGGATAGTCCGGAGGCATGTCGGAACAAGACATATAGGAAATATGATCTGCGTTCACATCAAAAGCAAATGGCAGACTATCCGCCACCGAAAGGCCTTCTTCATCCGCTAGCTGCAATGGATCAGCGCAGTTTTGGAAAAAAAACAAAGTTAAAACGACTAAAACAAGAGTCGGCAATCCGAATCTTCGATCCATCTTACTGTCTAAGAATAATTGGAAACGGGTGGGTTGCGAGTTCAATAAAAACTCCTCGTTTACATACGGTTGACTCGTTCTTATACCTTATCGGCGAGATTCGACTCATTTTTAGCCGCTAAGTCCACTTTTTTGAGACTTTCGTCCGGCGCCCAGTTTTCGTCTCAACTTGAGACAAAATTGACTCCTGACTTAGTGGGTTATTGGGCGGAATCAGTGACTTCTACTAAAAAAATATGTTTTTCTATTCTTTATGAAAAAGGTTAAAAAAGCCCTACTGCCTGCTGCAGGACTGGGAACTCGATTTTTACCAGTCACCAAATCCGTACCCAAAGAGATGCTTCCCATCGTTGCCAAACCCATTTTGTTGCACCTTGCTGAAGAGCTGGTCAGCGCAGGGATAGAAGAACTGATTTTAGTCGTACCTCCAAAAGGCAAAGAGAGTCTGTTAGATTTTTTTAGCTCCCCTTCGGCAGACCTCAGTGATGCTCTGGAAGCTTCGCAACGCCAAGATCTGTTAGATAGTTTGGAAAAAGTACAAGCCTCTTTAAAAATTCGCTCCGTTATTCAAGAAAAGCCCATGGGCCTAGGACATGCTGTTTTAACCGGTAAATCTGCCATTGGTGATGAACCCTTCGCCGTCATTCTTGGGGACGAGTTGAGCTTTGCCCCCGCAGGAACAACACCTATATTAAAAAACCTTATTGAAGTCTACCAGGAGACAAGTCTATCCACTGTTGCCGTAATGTCTGTCCCCTCTTCGGAAGTGAATAAATACGGAATCATTCAACCGCAGGATGAAAACGCAAACCCAATGCGAGTTTTATCGGTTATCGAAAAACCTTCTATAGAAAAAGCTCCCAGTCGCTGGGCTCTTCCGGGTCGGTATGTTTTTTCTTCTGAGATTTTTGAACACCTACAAAATACAGATGCTGGAGTGGGCGGCGAGATTCAATTGAGCGATGCCATGTCCTTATTAGCCGAAACCCAAGGTCTTATGGCTTTAAAAAACCGCTGCCTTCGATATGATGCTGGTGATAAACTGGGCTACATTAAAGCAAATATAGAGTACGGTTTGCGAGATCCAGAATTGGGACCGAAGTTAAAAGAATATTTATCGAGTTTAAAGCTCTAAAGGAACAGCAATGAAAAAATTAATTTTACTGCTTGTCATCTTCATTCAATTTTCTGCTCAGGCTTATATTCCTCGGTTTTGGATGATTCTTTCACGCACAGCTGAAAATCATGGAAATGGTTTGTACCAGGTTATACAAAACGTCACCTTCCTTCATCAAGCAGAACCTATTTTGCTCCGAGAAAGTTGGCTGATCCGCGACGGGGAACATTTCCGGGTGACCGTCACCGGCTTAGGCTCTCTTAAAGAGAAGGTTGAGTTCACACGGATCTATGATGGTGATAAAGTTTATTACCTCGGAGAAGGTAAAAAAGTCCGCTATCACAAATTAAGTGATGACTGGTTTGAATCTTATTTTAACTTTCGCTACTCAGCTAAAATAAAGCCAAGAATGTTTGCACAAAAAATGATTTCTGCTGAAGGCCTCTCCCTTCCTCCCGCATACAGGCCCGCTAAAAAAGGGGAAGAACGGGTTTTAGAGTATGAAACCGATTTCTTACGACTCGGAAGATCCAATGGAAAAGTGGCCTATGCTATTGGCACCCCAGCCCCAGTCGGAGCAACACAGCTCCCTGCGGGAATGTGGATTGAGCAAGATCAATTTAATGTCTTAAAGATTCGTTTAAAAACTCAAACGGAAGTGACAGCAAGAAACTACGGAAAGTTTTCTCGCAATTTAAATATTGCCCGGGTGAGAGAGGTCAGCTGGGGCGATCAAAAAGCAGAAATTCATACCATGTCAGTTAAACCGCTTTACGTTTCTTCCGCCAACAAAAAACTTTTGTCTTACCAATCCTTAAGTGAAATAAAAGAAGAACAAAAGCCATTACGAAAAGAAGATGACTCTGTCATTTATGACTTCTACAGTCGCTTCCGCTAATCGAAACTGCTTTAGAAAATGAGCTCTCAACGCTGTGTACAAGTAGCTGTCGATGCTCCCCTTAAGGAGCTACTCACTTATCGTGTGCCTAGTGATCTTAATTTTATCGAGGAAGGAATGTCGGTCACGGTTCCTCTAGGAAAAAGAAAAGTAAAAGGGGTCGTTTGGAAAATTGACGTAACCCCTAATGGAGAATTCAAACTCAAAGACATCATAGATTCTTCTTCTGAAAGGCCTGTCTTAAGTAAATCTCACCGCCAATGGCTAGAGTGGATCTCCTCTTACTATTTGCACCCCATTGGACAAGTAGCGGCTTTGACGTTTCCTCCCTTAAAGCAGAAAGGGCGTTCGACCGCGAACGCTAAAAAGCAGGTCATTCCTAACATAGATCCTTCTTCTCCTCCAGAGCTAACGGAAGAACAAAAATCCTGTATTGAAGCGATTCAATCAGTGAATGGATATGCCACTCATTTACTTCACGGGGTGACTGGATCTGGAAAGACTGAAGTCTATTTGCACCTCATGCACGATGTACTCGCCCAAGGGAAAAAGGCTCTGGTTTTGGTGCCTGAGATCTCCCTAACTCCTCAGCTTTTAAAAAGGTTTGCATCGAGATTTCCCGGTCAAGTGGCAGTGATTCATTCGCACTTAACAGAAAGAGAAAAAACCGACCAGTGGTGGAAAATGATTTTAGGAGAAGCGCAAATTCTTATTGGTGCACGATCGGCCCTATTCTGCCCACTGGAACCTCTCGGTATTGTGATCATGGATGAAGAACACGAACCCTCGTTTAAGCAAGATGAAAAATTACGCTATCATGCTAGAGATGCAGCGATCGTTCGAGCCCATACCAGTCATTGTCCTGTTGTGCTTGGGTCGGCCACCCCTAGCTTAGAAACGTGGCGGAACTGTCAAACACAAAAGTACCACTATCATCAAATGGTTCATCGTGTATCGGAACGTAAAATGCCGGAAATTGAAGTTGTTGACATGAGAGAAGAACGGCAGAAGCGACGCGATCAAGAAGGCCAACCGTTGCCCTTTTGGATCAGTCAAAGTCTTTACGATCGACTGCTCGAAACTTTTCAAAAAGGCGAACAAGCAGCTCTTTTTTTAAACCGCCGCGGCCTAGCACAAACAATCCTTTGTCAAAGTTGTGGCTATGTTTATGAGTGCCCTAATTGTGCTATCAGCCTGACTCTCCATGCAAAAAATCATATGGTCTGTCATTACTGCAATTATACGGACCGACTTACAGAGCAATGCCCACAATGTGCTGATGGCGATATTCACCCTTTAGGTTTAGGTACAGAGCTTCTCGAAGAAGACATGGCTCGTCTTTTTCCGGATATTCACATTTGCCGCGCCGATCGAGATGAGATTCAAAATCGATCGGATTTAGAAGAAATGATCTCGTCGATGGAGTCTGGAAAAACGGATCTCCTTATTGGAACGCAAATGATCGCAAAAGGCTTGGATTTTAAAGGTCTCACTTTGGTTGGCTTAGTGATGGCCGATGTCGGCTTTAGCTTGCCTGATTTTCGAGCTGCCGAAAGAAGTTTCCAGCTCCTCACCCAGGTCAGTGGTCGTGCGGGAAGGCACTCTGAGATGCCTGGACAAGTCGTGATTCAAACATACAACCCCGGCCACGCCAGCATTCGTTACACCCAAGACAATGACTATAGTGGATTTGCCCATGAAGAGCTCAGCCACCGAGAAGAGCTTCGCTATCCTCCCTTTGGGAAAGTCGCTTCATTAAAGATCATTGGCCTACATCATGACAGAGTCGTACAAGCCGCCGAGCAACTCGCGCAAAGAGGATTCGTCTTACAAAGCAAGTTCCCCCCTTACAAGGACCTTCAAATACTTGGCCCCACCCAAGCGCCAATGGCCAAACTGCGCGGAAAATTCCGTTATCTGATATTGTTAAAAGGATCCTCCCATAAAATGCTAGAGAATTTTTGCCAACAATTAACTTACGATTTAAAGTGGATGCCCGCAGGAACAAAATTGCAGATCGATATGGATCCTATGAATATGCTTTAACATCACAAAGCAGAAAGTTGACTTTACGATGGAAGCAATGTCTTGTTGAATCGATCCTTCCCAAATTTATTTGCTTAAGCGCTTCACGCGGAGTTCCGCAGCGGTGGTGCGGACATTTATGGCCGCTCCGCTAGGCGAGGACTGTTTGAGCATGAAGCACTTAAGCAAATAGATTTGGGAAGGATCGATTCAAAACGAAACACAGTTAAAGCTGAGCGGCCAACGAATATCGTTTCTTGAGTTTTACTTTGAGACAAAATCTCATCTATAGCTACGTATAACTTCTATCCGCTATCAAACTCTTAGACGGAAATGGCTTCTTTAAAGCCTTTTGGTTTTAATGAGTCTTTGGTCTTCTGTAATTTCAATATGGTGAAAATATACAGAAAGTCATCATTCATCCCCGAATAATTGTTAAATAAATACTGTTTATTTTGATGAATGAAGCTCGGCATTTCCTTTGCAAAGAAAAATATCAAAGGGGTGAGGCATGTCTTTTTCTAATTTCCTAAAACAAGGATTTTTTCTTCTTATAACTTTCGGGCTATCTTATAGTGTACAAGCACAACTGAATACACCTGATTATCCAGCAATTGATAACAACAGCCAGATACAAGGACTTGATTTTAATGGAAATGTTAAGGGCGCCTTCATTCCAGGTCATCGTTCGACAAATGATGGCCGTGTTGCCCTCCCCGTTATCTGGGGAACTTATTTTTTCCTAAATGTCCCCGAAAGACTGCCGAACATTCCCTTTGTTAAAAACCCGGCAGGGACTGATATTATGGCTCGTAAAAATGGATCCATTAATAAGTTAAGTTTCAACGACAGAGACATTGTAAATCGTAGTTTTTCAGCTACTGGCAGCACAGGTCAAGCAGCTATTTGCGATGGCACCAGCCAATTTGCAGAAAACTCTTCTGATCCAACAAGTCCTGTTGCCTGCGGCAACAATGACTGCTACCGATTCACCGTTGTCACTTCTTATACAGAAAATCGTAATCAAGACGTTTACGTCGAAATTTGGGGCCGAAAAGTCGAAGTTCAAGTTTCCAATCCGAAAACGGCCAATGCGCAACTAGCCAGTTTCAGATGGATCGGTGCTCCACAAAAAGGACTTACATTCACTTTAAAAAATGCAAAAGGAACCAAGTCTTCTATTTTTGCAGAACCTATGTTCACTGCTGACGGTCGTCTGCTTGTTTTTCGAATTGGAAAAAACAATATGACGTGGGTGAACAACAGAACCGGGGCAACAATCACCGATACCTATAACTTGGTTTATTCCGTTGCCCCTGCGAACTCTGCAGCCTGTGACCTAACCAAGTTTCAAGCCATGGTTCCCTTCTCTCATGCTCCTTTTGACAATCGTATGAAGGGCCGCTACGGAGTGGCCGACTATCAATTTCGTGATCCTGAAGGAAAGTTAATAGCCGATGGAGTAGACATTAAAGGAACTTATCCTTGGGTGGACCGCCGTGGTCACAACTTTATGTTTGAAACCATTGCTGAAAACCTACACAATACCCCTAAAGGTTCACCCTCTACACAGTACCCGACTCGCTGCGCGGACGGTACGACCACCGCTTGTGACCTCAAACCAACCGCTTCAGAAATCAACTCCAATGGAACCGTTGAATGGAAAGGCACTAAAAGGGGTGTCACGATCGCCGGCCGATGGACTCGAGGGAAGTTAGTCCTCTTAGATGGATTGGTGAACAACACCGACTATGCTTTAGGTTATGAAAAGGCCGCTCAACGGCAGATCCGTCTTTATAACGCAGGAACGGGCCCCAAAGGCAATGAGAGTGGTTGGGTCAACGCCGGTGTAGGACAGCATAACAACTTCCCAAAAGATGTTCGCGAACGACAAGGAATGGACGGAAACTTAAACCTTATCGACACTATGGAAAACTTATTTTCTTATAGAACCTCTATGCGTTCTGTTTCTTCTCGTGACGTCGTTTGGTTGATTACCGGAGGACGAACAACCGCCGAAGTCGTCCTAGATGAATATATTGATAGTAGCGCCTATATCGTTTCAGAAATGACCGGCTCACAAAGTGACAATGGTGGCGGCATTATGTCATTTAATAATGGCTATCGTGCTAGTACGGGCCTTTTTGATGGTGAAGTCCGTGTACAAAACGCTGCGACCACTCTTGATTTTAAAATTCCCTCGTATGGAAGAGTCCTTGGTAAAGCCCGAATCGAACCCATCGCCATGGGTGGTGTCGAAGGGCGCGGTCTGTTTTTAGAACCGAACGATGCCATTCAATATAGCATTCCTCAAACAGTCAATCGGCCCAATTGGGTGATCTCTCTGTTTGTAGACCCGCGTTTTAATAATGACTCTACTTCTCGGAGATTGATCACTTATCCGGACAATACGACCGTTGATCTTATTGGTAGAAGTCGGATTGTTGTTAAAAAAGGTGGGCAAACAGTGAATGTATCTGTTCCTGGTGGAGCATTAAAAACCAAAGCTTGGAATCACATTGGATTTCTCATCGAAAATTCTGGCAGAAGAGTTTCTACTTATATCGATGGATATAGAGTCTCAGTTGCCAACCCCACGGTTTCGTTCTTTCTTATGAACGGATCAAACCTCACATTGGGAAAATCCGGGGCTAATGGCATTAGAGGATGGATTGATGAATTTAAAGTGTTAGCCCACGGTGGAAATCCAGAATACATGTGTAACATGGGTCGCGGCACCTTGCTTGGTTTAAGAAACTCGGCTCCTGCAGCACAGATAAATTTAGCCAAAAGCTACCCTACGGCTAGCCACAATCAAATCAGTGGCCTTCTGCCTACAGGACTGCAACACCCTTACTATCTTTGCTTTAAAGACTATAGTGGAAATGACAATGCCCATTTCGCAAACCTTCCCGCCGCCTCTGAGCGGATTGGCCAACAACTTCACTTTCCCGAAGGACCATTAGTCTTTAGCAAGCCACGCCCCGGATCTACAAACAATGCGTTTTGTTTAACTTGCCATTCAAACTCCAACAAGACGGGCTTAGACTTAGAGGCTCTAAGGTTTAACGCCAATTTATCCATGGAACATGATCCCCGCCGCCAGCCCCTCCAACCGACTCGCCTCGTATTTGGGCGTGTTCCTGCTGGATTTGTCGCTTTGGGGCCGTCCAGCAATCGAACCGCGCCTCTTGATGGTCTGTTGTTAGACGAATTTATTTACTCTTCTTCCGGAAGCAATGGTGGTGACGACGGCACCAGTGATCCTCCCCCCAGCGATGGTGGTGGGAGCCCCCCTCCCTCTTCGGGATCCGGCACCATGGGAGACTTTGTATTTTTAGATGCCAACAAAAATGGAGTCTTTGATCCCGCTGAAAAAGGGTTAGCCAATGTCACTGTTCGCCTTCAGGATTGTGATGCAGGGAATGCCACTGTTGCCAATACAGCCACTGATGGAAACGGAAACTTTTTATTTAGTAATGTTCCTGTAGGTAATTTTCGTTTACTTTATGTCAAGCCCAGCGGATACAACTACACAACTCTTCGGACAGGATCTGACTACAGAGTTGATAGTGACGCCGACCCTAGCAGTGGCGGAGCAACAGCCTGCCTTTCTATGGCTGCTGGTCAATCACGAAGAGCGATTGACGCCGGATTTATATCCTCCACAACCGTAGGAAGCACCACTCTTGGCGACCGCGTTTGGAGAGATCAAAACGGAAATGGCATTCAAGATAACTGGGAACAAGGAATTTCTGGTATTGCTGTACGCCTCGTTGACTGCAATACGAACAGCATTTCTCAAAGAGTTGATACCGACTCTGATGGAGAGTACTTATTTAAAAGTGTTACCGAAGGAAGATATAAAATACGCTTCGCAAAACCAGCCAATCTGACTTTCACATCTCTTCGTGCGGGCTCTGACAACACCAAAGATAGTGACGTGAAGGCAAATGGAGAGACCAATTGCTATAATGTTGGGTCAGACCAAAACCGTAGAGCTATTGATGCGGGACTGAAATGATCTCGCTTCAAAATGGAGGCCGTCGCCAAATGGTCAGATTTGGAAATAAAATATTTCAGATCGAAGGAGGCGTATATAAAATACGTTGAGTGAGAGCTGAAGTATTTTATTTTCAAATATAGCCGTTTGGCGACAGCCTAATAAGTTATGATTTGCTAGACCTCCTAGGCTAAATATTTTTGTCCTTGGCTCCAGTTCTTCTTCGAAGAGTTTATCGACAAAGGTTCAGAATGAGATCTGCTGAGCTTTCGGACCTAATCAACTGACCTGGTTCAGAGTAAAATATTGAGCATGTATAAAGTCGTCTCAGAAGAGCAAAATTCAGTATGACAGAAGGTCGCCAGTGCCCTGTTTGTGGCAACATCGGTAAGCTCCGCTCCATCAATGCGGGAATGAAACTCGCTTTGCAGCAGGCTGGCGGAGAAGCGGACATTCCTCCTGAGGCGTGTATGGATTGCTACGATGATCTCAACAGTCGCGTCTCTCATGGGGCCAAGCTACGAGCTGAGATTGTTCAAAAGCAAAAAAACAAAGAAGCCATGTGGAAAAGTCGGGTGAAACTTGTGAAAAAGGCTCGGATTCTCATGGGCCAAAAAGCATTTGTTGAAGCAGCCAATCACTACGAAAAGTATCTTCGTGTTTTAGAGGTCGCTCATGACTTGCAAAAGGGCGGGCTCAATCCTGAAGTCTTTAGCAAATCCAAAAAATCGAAAGAACTGACCGTTGTGACCTCGACGTATTGGGATCTTTTCCGAATTTATGACCGGAGCCCACGCACTGTGGATAAAATGCGCAGTACAGGTAAAAAACTAGCTCAGTTTGTGCGATACAGTTCTATTTATCCCGACATCATGAAAAAGGCCGATAGTTTCCAAAGAACGGCTAAACACAAAAACATCGTCAAAGATTTCATTAAAGACGCTGGAGGAAAAAAGGGGGGCTGTTATATTGCCACGAGCTGTTTTGATGACCCTTTTTGTTGGCAAATCAGTGTGCTCCGCCTATTTCGGGACCGAATTTTAAAAAAGTCCTCTTGGGGGCGATGGTTCATCTACTACTACTACCGGACATCTCCGGCCATCGTTCAATGGGTCAGTGACAAACCAAAAATTCGACTAATTCTATCCCAGGTTATTGGCTTTCTCGTAAAGTTGGCCAGTTTGAGCTTGAAAAGAACGTCGGGTTCGTAGATCGTAATGGCATGACAAATGCTGACGACCACACCATCAAAAAAAGTGCACGAAAAAATCAATACGACGCCATCATTATGGGTGCAAACCTTGTCGGTTTAACCTTGGCCCATGAATTGACTCGAAGAGGCAAAAAAATACTGCTTTTAGATTCAAAAGATGTCGTAGGTGGGCATTTAGCGCCTGTGGAAACAGAAAAAGGCCGCATGCCAAGCCACCTCAGCTTTGTTCCTCAAAACGAAGAGTCGCGTAAACTTCTGACTCGGTTCGGGCATTTAATTGGTCAGGATTTGATCGTTTCCACTTATCATCATGAGCCTAAAACTTTTTCTGAAGGCCACCTTCATCGATTTTTAGGCTTTGGCAACAGACCTGGTCACTCGCTAAATGAACTTTCCTACTACAACACTTCGGATGCCTTTGAATTGGCACGGACCCCCTCGCAATGGATTGAAAGACTCGAACAACTCTATACTGGAGAGTTGTTATTAAGAAGTGAAGTAACTGATCTTATTATTGAAAATGAAAACATCAAAGAAGTCATTGTCAACGGCTCTAAGGCCTACTTCGCCGAGGAGTACATCTTTTGCCTTTCTCCAAAAGAGCTTCTCAACCTTGTAATTCCCTTTGAAAGCATCACCCCAAAAATTCGCCACAAAATAAGTAAAGCTCAGGTATGGACACAAATTTCTTTGCACTATACCCACTCAGAAGTGATCACCGAGGACACGAATTTACACTTTCTTATGAGTAACAAACCGGACAATGACCCCTGTGTCGGACGTTTTTTCGCTCCGCATCTTAACGAATCAATCCCCTGCCAAGACTCTCTTTGGGTAGCCTATATGCCATCTGAGATGGCTGAAGACGATGACCAGATTGGAAATTTTATTCACTATATGAAAAAGCAAATCAAACGGGCCTACCCTAATCTGTTCGAACAGATCGCCAATGAAAAAATAACCGTTCATCGCGACAGCCATGGAGAATTATCCTTAAATTTAAAACACTTAGCGCGCCTGCCAAAGATTAAAAACTTTGTATTAGCCTCACCGTTTTTGATCCATGAAAGAAATTTGCCGGGGCAACTGGCCGTAGCAGAACAGCTTTTAGCCGAGATCTGGCCCAGCACCGACGGTGGTGAAGCCATTCCTCAATACTCCGATGCTTCGCCAACATCTAATGGACCAGAGGTGGCTTTTGTGGGCACTCGGACTGAGGATCAAAATCCCCCTCTTGAAAATTAATAATTTATAGCTGTCGCCCCAGTTTTCTTTTGGACAGCACTAACGCTTTGTGATAACTCTCAGCCACTTATAAACAACACACTTTTTGGGCTTTCTGGTCCTTTTCGTTATGAAAGGGTATCTCCCAAAAAGGCGGCTTAACCAGAGAGGTAAAATATGGCCAATGTTACAATGAAAGAAATGCTCGATGCGGGCGTCCACTTTGGACACCAAACCCAAAGATGGAATCCAAAGATGAAACCCTATGTGTTTACTGCACGAGGGGGTATTCACATCATAGATCTTCAAAAGTCAGTTGATCGTGCAAAAACAGCTGCTGATTTCGTAAGAACCATCGGTGAGCGCGGTGGACGATTGATTTTTGTGGGAACAAAAAAACAAGCCATGGAACCCATTAAATCCGCTGCTGAACGATCTGGACAATACTACGTTACAAAAAGATGGCTCGGTGGAATGCTGACGAATTTTTCAACGATCGTGGCCTCCATTAAAAAACTTAAAAAAATTGAAGCCCAAAGAGCCAACGGTGAACTCAATCTTTACTCTAAAAAAGAACGTGCTCAAATTGAAAAACAGTATCTTAGTTTATCTGAGTACCTCAACGGTATCGCAGAAATGACAGATGCTCCTGCTTGTATGTTTGTTGTCGATATTAACAAAGAACATATTGCGGTTGCTGAAGCAAAACGCCTTGGTATCCCTGTTGTCGCTATTGTCGATACAAATGTAGATCCAGAAGCCGTTGATTTTCCAATCCCAGGAAACGACGATGCGATTCGTTCTATTAAACTATTTGCCGATATGGTTGCCGATGCCTACATCGAGGGTTATGACATCTGGAAATCTCAAGCGGGTGCACGCGCAGAAGCTATGGAAGCTAAAAAAGCTGAGGCACTTGCTGTCGCTGCTGCCGAAGAAAAAGAGAAAAAGAAAAAAGGTGATGGACCTAGCGTAGTGACTGTTTCTAAAGGTCGTCGTCTCGTTGCCGCGGGAACTGGTGAAGAAAAAGAAATCGAGATGGAGCTAGAGGCAGAACAAAACGCCACTCCAGAGGAAGAGCCAGAAACTGAAGAGTAAGCTCTTTATTGAATCAATAACTTTAGTGATTTTCAATTTTATGGTGGAGAGCTCTGACTCTCCCTTTTTCAAAAGAATACAGAGGTAAAAATAATGGCAATTACTGCAGGATTAGTTAAAGAATTAAGAGAAAAAACCGGCGCAGGAATGATGGACTGTAAAAAAGCTCTCGCTGAAAACGGTGGTGATCTAGAAAAAGCAAGTGATTGGTTGCGAGCTAAGGGAATTGCAAAGGCTGCTAAAAAAGCGGGCCGTGTCGCAGCTGAAGGACTTGTTTCTTCCTACATTCATGGTGGTGGTCGCGTTGGTGTTCTTGTGGAAGTGAACTCCGAGACTGATTTCGTAGCTAGAAATGAATCTTTCCAAGCTTTCGTAGCAGACATCGCAATGCATATCGCAGCTATGGCTCCTCAATTTGTAAACGTCGACGAAATCCCCGCTGATGTTCGCGATAAAGAAAAAGCTGTTCTTAAAGCCAAAGCTTTAGAAGAAGGTAAAAAAGAAGAATTTTTAGATAAAATCCTTGATGGACAACTTCAAAAATGGGCTGCAAGCCTGTGCCTAATGGATCAAAAATATGTGAAAAACCCTGACATAACTGTTGAGCAATATTTGAAAGAAACTATTGCTAGCATCGGCGAAAACTTAGTGATTCGTAGATTTGTTCGCTTTGAATTAGGAGAAGGAATCGAGAAAAAGCAGGAAGATTTTGCTGCTGAAGTTGCCTCACAAATGAAGGGGTAAATGTGGCAAAGAAGGCCAAGTACAAGCGCGTATTGTTAAAAATGAGTGGAGAAGCCCTAGCTGGAGAAGGCTATGGGATCTCCAATGAAATCATCACGCAAATTGCTAAAGATGTTGCCGAAGCGGTCGATCTAGGAGTGGAACTTGGAGTCGTCATTGGTGGGGGCAATATCTTTCGTGGCGTCGCTGCTGCGGCTAACGGAATGGATAGAGCTTCTTCTGATTATATGGGGATGCTTGCGACCTGTATAAATTCTTTAGCTATTCAAGATGCCTTTGAAAAAATAGGATTAGAAACCCGAGTGCAAACTGCCATTGAAATGGCTGAGATTGCTGAGCCCTACATCCGCAGAAAGGCAATTCGTCACCTTGAAAAAGGACGCGTGGTGATCTTTGGCGCTGGTACGGGCAATCCTTATTTTACAACGGATACTGCAGCCGCTTTGCGCGCCATGGAGATCAATGCGGAAGTCATAATGAAGGCAACGAAAGTCGATGGCATTTTTGACAAAGACCCAGCTCTTCATAAAGACGCTAAGAAATTTGAAGAGATCAATTACATTCAAGTCCTTAACGGCGGACTTAAAGTAATGGATTCCACGGCAATTAGCCTCTGTATGGACAACCGTTTGCCAATACTGACTTTTAATATGACTGTACCTGGTAACATCGCCCGTGCCATTAGTGGCGATCCCATTGGTACTATTGTAAAATAGACTTTAATAGGAGAAGAAACATGATTAATGAAATTAAGGACAGCGCTAAGTCTGCAATGGAAAAGGCCCTTTCTTCACTGGGAAACGAGTTTAAAAAAGTTCGCACCGGACGAGCGCAAATTTCTATGCTCGACTCTGTAAGGGTGGATTATTATGGCTCTCCCACTCCTCTTTCTCAAGTGGCCGCACTCTCCTGTCCCGATGCCAAATCTTTTTTGATCTCTCCCTGGGAAGCCAGTGTATTAAAAGACATTGAAGCGGCTATCGTTAAAAGCGATATTGGTATGTCGCCTCAAAATGATGGTAAAGTCATCCGCCTTAGACTCCCGGAACTCACCGAAGAGCGTCGTAAAGACCTTGTTAAAACTATTAAAAAAATGACTGAAGACGCTCGCATTGCCGTTCGAATGGGTCGTAGAGATGCCAACGACCTTTTAAAACAGCTTCTTAAAGATAAAGAGATCAGCGAAGATGACAAAAAAAGAGTGGAAGACGAAATTCAAAAGGTCACCGATGATTTCATTAAAAAAATTGATACTTTAAGTGCCGATAAAGAAAAAGATTTAATGACTTTATAATTGGATTGTCGTTTTTAAAATGCAAAAGCTCTCTGCAAATCACGTAGCAATTATTATGGACGGAAACGGCCGGTGGGCGCAGTCGCGTTCTCACTCGCGGTTTTACGGACATATTCGTGGAGCTAAAGTTGCTAAAAATATTATCGAACATGCCAGCAGTATAGGTTTAAAACATCTCACCTTGTTTGCCTTTAGTACGGAAAATTGGTTTCGTCCCGTTGAAGAAGTCTCCTTATTAATGAAGTTACTTCTAAAGCAAATGGAACGGGAAAGAAGCAACCTCGTTAAAAACAATATCCAATTTCATTGCATCGGTGAACTCCACCGTTTGCCCCCGGCCGTGCAAGCCTCAATCAATAAATCCATCGAGCAGACAAAAGACAATACGGGCCTGGTTCTGACGTTTGCTCTTAGCTACAGTGGTCGCCAGGATCTGACCGCAGCTGTTCGACTTTTGGCTGAAAAAATTGAAAACAAAGAGCTTCAAAGTCAGGAAATCAACGAGCAACTTCTCTCTTTGGCTTTGCCCTCAAGCTTTCTGCCAGATCCCGATCTTATCATTCGCACCAGTGGCGAAAGTCGGCTTTCTAATTTTTTCCTCTGGCAGGCCGCGTATTCTGAAATCTATGTCACTCCCAAAATGTGGCCAGAATTTACCTTGAATGACTTTAATAGCGCGATAAACTACTATCAATCCCGGGAGCGACGCTTTGGACGAACAAGCCACCAAGTGCACGAACGGCTAGATTCTTCCGCCCTCCCAAACAACTAATTAACGAAACGGTTCTTTTTCTGAGGAGATGAGTTTGCCACAATTATTGGTTCGAATCCTTTCCGCATTTGTTGCCGTTTTTCTGCTTGCACTTTCCTATTACTTTGGAAAATTAGAAGGCCTCGCTTTATTTGGTCTTCTCCTGTGTAGTATTGGCACTTGGGAGTACAGTGAACTGACTTTAAGTCGTCTCAACGGCAGGGCCGCGCGAAATATTTTTCGTGTCTTAGCGCCAATTGGTTTAATCTTGTTGGTGCTTCTTCCTCGAGGCAACACGGCCATATTTTCTTCCATCGTCGCCCTTAATCTCTCATTGATGCTGTGGTTTTATCGAGGCAAACAAGAAGTCTCCCAAATTTTTCAAGCCGGTTTAAAAACGGGTCTCGGCTACATTTATACGGTCTTATTTCCTAGCTTTGCTCTGGCTATTTTGTTTGTCCCTAATGGCCACTGGTGGTTTTTACTATTACTTGTTGTGACCTTTGCTGGCGATATCTTTGCTTACTTTGGTGGATTAACCTTTGGAAAACACCGCTTAATGCCCGCTTTGTCTCCTAAAAAATCCATCGAAGGTGCTCTATTTGGCTTTGTTGGTTCGGTGATTTCCGCTCTTGTTTTTTGTCATTTCTTAATTCCTGAGCTTTCCTATATTATTGTTTTTGTCTGGTCCGTAGTAACTTCTTTTTTGTGCCAAACCGGAGACCTTTTTGAGTCCCTGCTCAAACGAGAAGCCAAGGTAAAAGACTCTGGAAAAATCATGCCCGGCCACGGCGGCGTTTTGGATCGCCTGGATGGCGTCTACTTTGGCGCCCCAGCCCTCTACCTCCTCTACGTCCTCACCCTCTAACCTCATAGGCTCCCGGCTCCTTTTTTAGAGCACAAAATTTTTAAAAGCCAAAGCTGAAACCCCAAAAGATCTGCATCTACGTCGTTAGCACGGCTCCGCCAAGCGTGAAGCGTTCACCCGAAGGGCGATGGCGGCAAAGCAGGAGC
>JAGRAG010000271.1 GCA_020435025.1 Bdellovibrionales bacterium
TCATGATGACTTTTTAAATCGTGAGCAGGCCAAGGCCCTTTGCCTGGAACTTATTAAAAAAGGTGGACCTGCGTTTCAAGTCGGAAAATCTTTATACACTCAGGTGTAAGAAGCCTTTTTAAAACATGAGTCGACGATCTTACTTTTCAGATGGTGAAGAGAAAAAGAAGCGCCGAAAAGAGTGGCTGACAGTCATTGGTTTGGGGCTTCTTTTTCTTTTTTTAACTTGGACGGAATTTCAATTATTTGAAAAGAGTCGAACTTTACCCTTAATCCATTCCATTTTCTTTTTTGGATTGGTCAATTTTAATATTATTTTATTTCTCCTTCTTATCTTTCTGATATTCCGAAATATAGTTAAAAATTTATCAGAACGTGAGGGAGGTTTGATCGGAAGCACTCTCAAGAGTCGGTTGATTGCGGCCTTTGTTGGTTTTTCATTTATACCTACAGCCTTGATGTTTTTAGTTTCTGTTTTTTATATTAATAATAGCTTCGATAAGTGGTTTAGTGAAAAGACAGCCGCTGTCTTAAAGAGTTCTTTAGAAGTGACGAACGCTTACTATGTTCAAGCAAAAAGAAAAAACTATCATTTTGCCCACAAGATAGCTGTTGATATTCGAAATGTAAAAAACAGAGCTAAGTTGCGTCCAGTTCTCAAAAAATTGCAGAGAGAATACAGCTTAGATGCCGTTGAATTTTACCCCTCATTAATTGAACCTCCTATCGTTGTTTTGGCCAAGGATCAACACATTCCGGAACTACCGGAAGTGACCATGGAGTTAAAAGCCAAGGGAATAACTAAAAAACTAGATGACAGCACTATTCATCACTTTGGAAGTGGAAATCTCGTGCGAGTGATCGTGCCTGCGCAGCATGCTCAACGTCAGGGGGCGATCGTTGTATCAAGCTTTGTTCCTCTGTCATTGATAGGAAAAATGGATGATATTGCTGCTGCATACGAGGATTTTAGTGGTCACAGTATTTGGTCTTATCCGTTAAAGTCGATTTACCTTATTATATTGGTTCTAATGACTCTGGTGATTCTTCTTGGTGCCACTTGGGCCGGCTTTTATATCGCTAAGCAGTTAAGTATTCCTTTAGTGCGCCTTAGCTGGGCGACTCAACGTGTTGCCCAGGGTGACTATCATAAAGTGGAGCTCGAATCAGGTTCTCCGGAAATCAATGAACTTATTGGAAGTTTTAATCATATGATTCGCGAACTGGAGCGTACGGAAGGAGACTTGAGTCTTGCAAACCAGGAGTTGCGTTCTACTTTGTCGAGATTAGATGCTCATACGAGATACATTGAAATCGTCCTATCAGATATTAGTACTGGTGTTATTTCTGTAGATAAAAAAGGCCATATCACAATGGTCAACCGTTATGCTGAAAAACTTTTGCAGATCAATGGAATGGAATTTATTGGTCGTAATGCCAAGGAAGTCATGAATCATAATCATTTCATGCAGTTTTTTGATATGTTAAAAGCTTTAAGAACCTATCGCGGAAGCAGCATTCAGAAAAATATTGAAATGGAAGTGGGAGGACGAATCCTTCCTTTGCAGGCCAGTCTCTCTTTACTGTTTGATGATAAAGGAGAGGAGATCGGAAAGGTGATTGTGTTCGATGATCTCACCGCCATTCGAAATACACAGAGGTCCCATGCTTGGAAAGAAGTGGCGCGACGGATTGCTCATGAAATCAAAAACCCTCTGACTCCGATTAGCTTGTCAGCTCAGCGGCTGCAAAAGAAATTTGGTCAAGAAATCGAAGATCCTGCATTTGCTGATTGCACCTCGATGATCATCGATCAGGTCAATGGATTAAAAACTTTGGTGAATGAATTTGGTCAATTTGCACGAATGCCAAATTCGAAGCCGGTGCGCGCTAATTTAAATCGATGTATATCTGAAGTTTTACCGCTTTTTGCCCAAGCGCATAAAAATATAGAATTTCTGAATCATTTTGATGAAAATATTCCTGATTTTCTATTTGATCCTGATGAGATCAAGCGTGCGGTGACAAACCTTGTTAAGAATGCCGTCGCTTCCTTAAAGGATCAATTGGACGGGAGGATTGAACTTTCAACTGACTTTGATAACATATTAAGAATCGTTAGAATTGTTGTCAGTGATAATGGCCCGGGAATTCCTACGTCCATTCGCGACCGGGTTTTTGAGCCTTATGTCACAACAAAGAGTCAAGGCACTGGACTGGGTTTAGCCATCGTCAAGCGAACGGTTGAGGATCACGATGGGTTTATTCGGGCCGAACAAAACGGCGATCAAGGGACGAAAATCGTTATTGAACTGCCTGTGATTTTAAATGTAATAGGCTATGAGAGCCACGAAGAACGAGTGACGGAAACAAGGATAGATAGTTAATGAAAGATCGTAAGAGAGTAAAGGTACTTGTTATCGATGATGAAATTGCCATTCGTGAAGTTTTGTCAGCTTCGTTGATGGATGATGGATATGTCGTCGAAGTGGCTGAGGATGGACAGTCTGGTCTCGAAGCAATCAAAAAATTTGATCCGGACATTGTGTTGCTAGATATATGGATGCCTGGCGATTTAGATGGTTTGGCTGTTTTGGAAGCAGCACGAAGTGATGTGACCAGTCGAGCACAGTTTATCATTATGTCAGGACACGGAACTATCGAAACGGCTGTGAAAGCAACTAAGTTGGGCGCTTGGGATTTCGTGGAAAAACCTCTTTCGATGGATAAAATCTCTATTTCTATTCATAATATTTTGTCTTTTCAGGCTGAGAAAAATGAAAAAATGGCGCTGTTAAATAAATTGCGTAAAGGAATCGCTCTTATCGGTGAGGGCGAAGAAATGAAAAAGATCAAGCAAATGATTGCACGGGTTGCTCCAAGTGATGCATGGGTGCTCATCACTGGAGAAAATGGTACCGGAAAAGAGCTGGTCGCTCAGAATATGCACTATCTTTCCCAAAGGGCGAGCCGCGCGTTCATTGATGTCAATTGTGCAGCGATCCCGTCTGAGCTTATTGAAAGTGAGCTTTTTGGATATGAAAAAGGGGCCTTTACGGGTGCCAACCAGCAAAAGAAAGGTAAGTTTGATCATGCCGATGGTGGCACTTTGTTTCTTGATGAAATTGGTGACATGAGCCTCGAGGCTCAAGCCAAGGTTTTACGAGTCTTACAGGAACAGGCTTTTCAAAGAGTGGGTGGGAAAGAAACGGTACGAGTGAATGTACGAGTGATCGCAGCCACTAATAAAGATTTGGAGAAAGAAATTAAAGAGGGCCGATTTCGAGAGGACCTTTATTATCGATTGAATGTTATTCCTTTTAAAGTACCGCCGTTGCGAGAACGCCGAGAAGATATTGCGGAGTTGGTTCAACACTTTGGAGATAACTTCTGCCAAAATGGTGGCTATCGGCGAAAAATATTTACCGAAACGGCTTTAGTTAAACTCACTAATTATCAATGGCCTGGAAACGTGAGAGAACTCCGAAATTTTATTGAACGTGTTTATATTTTAACTCCTGGAGATTTGGTGGACGTTCAAGATTTGCGTTTTGCCGGACTTCCAGAGACCTTCAATGGGAGCGATTTGAGTTTTGATGATAATTCTTTTCGCCAGGCCAGAGCCCTTTTTGAAAAGGACTTTTTGCTCAAAAAAATCAGTGAAAATAATGGCAATATCAGTAAAACGGCAGAATTGATCGGCTTGGAGCGCAGTTACTTGCACCGAAAAATTAAGTCCTATGGTATAGAAATCTAAAATCCAAACAGCCCTCTTTAAGGTTGCATATCTTGAGCGGACTTGAAGGCTTTCGTTATGAGTCCATACTTATTCATTAGCTTATTTAGCTGACGAGTGCTGATCCCAGCGATTTCGGCTGTCTGATTGATCTTTCCATGAGTTTCAGTTAAAAGTTCTTTTAGGTACTGCCTTTCAAAATTATCGATCATCCGATTGCGAGCTTCAGCTAAGGGAAGCTTAATATTTAAAGGCAACACGGCCGTTGTCGACGTCTGCTGAACCACCTCTAGGGGGAAACTTTCCGCCGTTAAAAAAGGAGTTTTTTCTAATATATAAGCGCGTTCGACGAGGTTTTCTAATTCTCGTACATTTCCTGGCCATTCGTATCGTTTCAGAGCTTCTAAGGCTTCTTTTTGAACGCCCTTGATTTGTTTTTGATGAGTTAGGTTTAATTTGTCAATAAACACCTGAATGATGTTTGCCAAATCTTCTTTTCTTTCGCGCAAGGGGGGAACAAAAAGAGGAAATACGTTGAGCCGGTAAAAGAGGTCTTTGCGAAAATTACCTTCTTCGCTTAAAGACTTTAAATCTTCATTCGTAGCGGCAATAATTCTAATGTCGACATGGACATCATTTTCTCCGCCCACCCTTTGAAAAAGAGATTCTTGGACGACTTGAAGAAGTTTGACTTGGGCCGAGGCGGTTAAAGTTGAGACCTCATCTAAAAAGATCGTGCCTCCATTAGCGAGTTCAAACTTTCCTAACTTTCTTTTTAAGGCTCCGGTAAAGGCTCCTTTTTCGTGACCAAAGAGTTCACTCTCAATTAAGCTTTCAGGAATGGCTCCACAGTGAACTCTAATAAATTGACGGTCTTTTCGCGTGCTGTGTCGATGAATGAGTTGGGCGATCAGTGTTTTTCCTACTCCGGTTTCTCCCGTAAGGAGTACAGTTGATTTGGTGGGGGCCACATCTTTAATATTCTGAAAAAGCTCCTTCATTACTGCGGAGTCAGTTTCAATAATATGTTCAAAGTCGGCACTCCAAAATTGGTCGCGCAAGTAGCGTAACTCTGCCTCTTTAAGTCGTTCTTTTAAGAGTCGATGAGCAATGAGTTCAAACTCTTCAGGTTTAAAAGGTAGAGTCAAATATCCGTCAGCTTCTTTTTCTACGAGTTCGACCGTTTGCGGAACAGTCTCTTCGAGACTCAGAATGACTAGGGGTGCTTCAGGATGAACCTCACGAAATTCCGCTAAAGAACTGTGAGGAGCTTTTTGTAAACTGTCGTCCGGATTTTTCAAAAGTCGGAAATCAATAAATGTGAGGTCATATCTTTTGCTCTGGAAAAACTCGAGGCCGCTGATGCGATTCGTAGCAAATTGGATAGAAAATCCCTCGCCGAGGTTCGACGGCAAACTGTTCAAAAAGTCATCTTCCTTTGCGATAATTAAAATTTGTCTCAAAAACGCTACCTTACAAGATTCAATTTAATGGATTGAGTATTACTATCTCATGACAGATTTAATTGGGATTCAATGTTTATGTACCAGAAATATGAATGGACTCTTTAGAATTTGTAGAGATTCGTCACTTCCCATTGGCTGGAGCTCGATTAAATTCTTGATTTGGTTCATTTTTTTATTTTGCTCTGCAGAATTTTACGCATAAAATGAAGTGTCATGACTATAGGTCAGAGGATCTTAGAAGTTCATAGATGCAATGCATTAAGCGAGGGAGTGAGTCGAATGGTCTCGAGATTAGATAGCATTGATATACCCGAAGAGTTTATGCTTTCTTCAAAATTCACGGTGATTCGGAAACTGGGTCAGGGATGGGAGGGAGAGGTTTACTTGGTTCGAGAAGTCCAGACTGGAATTGATCGGGTTGCAAAGATCTTTTATCCCCAGAGAAACTTGAACAATCGCGCGGCGCTATTTTATGCAAAAAAGCTTCACAAGCTGCGAAACTGTACCGTTCTTATTCAATACCTGACCCAAGATACCTTTCGATTTAAAGGACACGCTCTTACCTACTTGGTTTCTGAATATGTGGAAGGCATTCCCTTAAGCGAGTTCTTGGACGGGCAAAAAGGACAGCGCCTACATGCCTTTCAGGGGCTTCATTTATT
>JAGRAG010000272.1 GCA_020435025.1 Bdellovibrionales bacterium
AATGCATGTGATCTTCGTTCTTGAGCTTTGGGACTTTTAAGTGATCTGAACTTTCATTCGCAATTAAAGGGTTCCGTTTACAGAGTCCCTTGAGAGGGCCAATTGTTAAGATTTTCCCGTATTAGTGTGTCGTAAGAACTCTAAGTATGAAAATTAAGATAACCTTCACGAAAACTTAAGATTCGTTAATCATTATGAACAGCTTTGAGGCGGAAAACTTGCCTTGAATACATCCAAATGCAACCATGATGTAGACATTAAATGGCATGGACGTTTGTATATGATTTATTTTCTTAGTTTGGGAATTTTATTTTTACTTTATTCTTTGCTATACAGCTTAAAGTATCGCCATATTTTTTTAAGGAATGAATTCAAAAACGGCTATATCATTCAAAATGTTCTGATTTCCTCATTTATAATTCTGTATTTTTGTTTTGGCTATGTCTTATTCAATAAAGACTTTATTTCGTCCAATCAGATTACGGTTACAATTTTATTTAGTGGCAGTATATTTGTCCTTCTCCTTGTTAAAATATCTAGCTCGATGATTGTTATACTTTCTGAATTTAATGAAAATCTAGAACAGAAGGTTTTGGATAAAAATGCGGAACTCCTTCGGTCTCAAAAAGAACTCGAGTTAAAAATTGAACAACTTAAAGACACTCAAGACCGCCTGAGTCAGGCAAGTAAATTGACAGCAATGGGCGAAATGGCTGGACAGATAGCTCATGAGATAAATACACCGGTTGGAGCCATAGTGCTTTTAACTCAGACCTTACAGAGCCAAATTAAAAAATCACAAGGCGATGTGAAACCAGAAACCATAGAAAAGGGTTTAGCAAAGATACTAAAGGTAACAGATAGCATCTCACAAATTGTTAGTTCGCTACGACGAATATTTACCGGAAGAAACTCTAAAATTATTACTATGACTAATGTAAATGAGTTAGTGCGAGACGTTGCTTGGCTATTCGGAGAAAAGGCCAAACGAGGGGGAATTCATTTTATTGTCGAAAACGATGTTACCGAAGATACTGAAATTTTATGTCGATCGACGGAAATTATTCAGGTCATCAATAACTTATTAAATAATGCCTATGATGCCTTAGCCGATGTTTCAGAAAGAAGTATCGAGTTTAGAGTGTTTTCTCAAGAAAATGCAGTTCACTTTTTGATCATTGACAACGGAGGGGGTGTTCCTGGTGATTTGCGAGAAAAGATTTTTGAAAGTCAGTTTACAACGAAAGGCCCTGGTGTGGGTTCTGGAATTGGTCTGTCTATTTCTCGTAAAATTGCCGTGGATCACGGGGGGACACTAGAGTTGCTGGCTAGCTTGCCAACAACATTTTCACTGACGTTGCCAGTGCACAAAAAACTAAATGAGTCCAGCGAGGTAGAAACATGAAGCGAAAAATATTAGTCGTAGAAGATGACCTTTTGTTTTTAGATGCTATTTCTGAGCTCTTAGAATCAAGTGGATATGAAGTTACCAAAATTTCTTCCGTAGAAAGGATTGTTGAGATCCTTAAAAAAGAACAATGTGATTTGCTTTTGTGTGATGTAGTTTTAGGAGTTGATTCTGGTTTCTCTATTTTAAATATGATCAGTCAAAGTGACGTTCAGGTTCCCATTATATTTATGAGTGGTTATGAAAATATTGAAGGTGTCGAAAAAGCTTTAAGTCATGAAAAGGTGATAGATTTGCTTGTTAAGCCTTTTCATATAGACGATCTTGAGAAGTTATTGATTCGTACTTTTTCTGAGGAAGGGTTCCAGAATGTAGAGAGCAGAACTTTCCTTAAAGTTCCATTCAGTGCAATAGCTCCTAATGTGATATTGGATTTTGATATTTACGTGAGATTAAGGTCAGAAAAATTTGTTAAGGTATTATATCGAGGGCACACGATAGATGATGAGCGATTTTTAAGTTACAAAAATAAAAATTTAGAAGGTTACTATGTTCATTCAGGAGACTTAACTAAATTATTAGAAACTGGAATACGTAATTTTGAGGTGTGTGGGGAATCGATATCAAATGAGGTTATCAATGAGAAACTTCATGAAGGCCTGGGAGAGGCTTTGTTTCACAACATGTCGTTTTTAGGACGAGATACGGAGCAGTTGAAATTATTGTATCGCTATTCGCAAGTAAGTATTGCTGGCCTAAAAAGCAGTCCTAGGCTCAACGACATTTTTAAAAGTATCATGCAGACCGATGAACTGTCTCGTCATTCTTATGCGGTAATGATCCTCTCTCTCTATATAGGTTTACAGTTGAAAGAGATCAATCCGTCAAACTTAGTTGATATTGGTATGGGTGCTTTTTTTCATGATATTGGTAAGTTAAAACTGCCCGAGTCTGTACTTGAAAAAAGTGAGGTGACCATGTCTTATTCAGACAGAAAACTGTATCGGATGCATCCAGAGTTAGGATTTGAATTTCTTAAATCGTTGAATTTTCCTAAGGAAGTTCAGAGGATTGTCATTGAACATCACGAAAGGGTGGATGGAAAAGGCTATCCCTATCAGTTATCCGGAAATCAGATCCACTTTGACTCCAAATTAGTATCCATTTGTAATGAGTTCATAAAGTTATTAACTCCTTTTAAATCGAAAGTTTCTTTGGATGAAATTTTGAAAAAAATGAAGTCGCAAATAGGTGATGGTTTGGATAGTGTTTTGATGCGAAAGTTTGAGTACATTATTTCGGAGTAAAGAGATGGGTAAAGATTTTGATAAAATGAGAATTTTACTAGTAGAAGATAACGAGTTTTTTCGGGATGCCGTAAAGCTCACTTTAGAGGGTGCCGGATATCAGGTTGTTGAAGCTCCTGATGGGAAGGTTGCAAGAGATATATTGCCAACTTTAAAAGTGGACCTCATTATTTCTGATATTCAAATGCCTTTTTTAAATGGGGTTGAATTGTTAGAATGGACCAGAAGTAATATAGAAGTGAAGTTTATGTTGATGACGGGTTTCGCTCATATTTTGGAGACGCAAAAAGCCTCGGAATTAGGCGCTGATGATTTTATTGCCAAGCCATTTTCAGATCAAGAGCTGCTAGAAAAGGTTAGGAATCTTATTGATGACGAGTTTTATTGGAATAGTCAATCACAGGAAGAGAAGAGGGAAGAGGTTTACTGCAAAGTATCTCTAGAAGATTTTGTTTCGGACAAAGCTATTGAATTAGATATCTTCATTAAATTAAAGTCCAATAAGTTCATTAAAATCGCCCATAAGGGTGGAAAGTTGGACAATGAACGAATTGAAAACTATAGAAGTAAGGGAATTTCGGAGCTTTTCATTCGTAAAGAGGATTTTCCAAAGATCATCGATTTCAATGTAAAGTTAAGTAAGCTAGTTGCAGGAAACAGTACTATATCTGTTGAAAAGAAAGAGCGGTTTTTGTTGCATACTGCTGAAGTGATACTGGAACAGACGTTCGTCGTAGGAGTGGATGAACAGTCGTACAGTGTGGCTAAGGACTTTATCAATATTAGTGTGGATCTCTTGACTCAAGACGATCAGTCCTTTTTATTGTTAAATTCTTTGAGCAATCACACGGACTATCTTTATGCCCATAGTTTGGGAGTGAGTATGTACTCTGTTATGATCGCTAAGAAAATGGGTTGGACTTCGACAGCAAACCTTTTCAAACTCGCCTTTTCCGGAATGATGCACGATATTGGAAAAAAAGAGATTGATCCGGAACTCTTAAATAAGTCTCGTCCAGAATTGAGTTTCAAAGAACGAAAGGAGATTGAAACCCATACAAGCAGAGGAAGAAGTATACTGGAAAATCTGAAATCGGCTCCTAGTGAGGCTGTAGCGGTTGCTTATCAACACCATGAAAATATATTAGGTCATGGTTTTCCTCAGCAGTTGTCTAAGGACACTATCCATCCAATGGCGAAGATCGTCAGCGTGGCCAATGAGTTTTGCAATTATGCGATAAAAAATGCTCATCATCCACAGGTGGATGGTCGGAAAGCTATTTCCTTACTGGACAGTCTGAAAGCTGATACACTAGATAAAATAGCGTATAAAGCCCTAAAGGATTTGTTTTCAAAATAAAATAATCGATTTGTTTGTGGGGCCATTGGCAAATCGTAGAGAATCCGTATAATTCAGTAATGAAGTGGAAACAGGTTATTTTAGTTTTTCTCATTACCTTGATTTTTTTAGAGGTGGGCCTTCAATTTATAGCTTTTAAGTTCCATAGGAGGGCCCCTGATAGTTTCCGTAGCGATGATATAAGAAAGATTCGAATTCTTGCCATCGGGGAGTCCACCACAGCGAAAGAAACGGCCTATCGACCTAATACGGATTGGCCCTATCTTTTAGAAAAGCGACTTAAGGAAAAGGGGTATTCTGTAGTTGTTTATAATGGAGGCCGAGGAGCAACGACAACTTCATTTTTATTAAGTCGTCTACCTCATCAGATTCAAAAGTATAACCCACACATTGTGATCTCGATGATGGGCATCAACGATCACAATTTGTTTTGGTTAAAAGAACAAAGTGTATTTGGAGGGATGGGTTTTTGGAGAAACTTTAGAGTCATTCGTTTGTTGGCCTATCTGGTTTCGGACAAGAAGAGCTGGGTGTCTTCATCCATGAAGCTCACTCGCTTTGGTGAAAGAGATGGACGATGGTTTCGTAGTCATTTGCAAATGGAACGAGTTCAAGAGTGGATCACAGAAATAAGTCCTCAAAGTAAAGAAAGGGTTTTTAACGAAATTGAAGGGGCTTTGAAAGGAATATCTATTGAACAGCAGGCTCAATTTTACGCCTTTTTGGCCGAGAAGATCGATCGTACCCACCAGAAACTACCTTTTTTTAACGAGACCGTTGAAGAGTTGTATGTTAGATCTTGGGATCTATCTCCAAAGGTTCACTTTGTAGCAGAGGATCTTATTGATCTTATAATTCGCAAAGGCGGAGCCAT